>CAZFTY010000192.1:0-5443 GCA_964521835.1 uncultured Microbacter sp. | reverse complement strand
GCAAACTTTTCCTTACGGTTCAATTTTGTTTTCGTACAAATCTTTTAGGATCAAAGCCTTTCTTTTTCATCAACCCGGATATAAATCCGTTTTCAACGAAATAGTTGTTGTTTATGATGGTTCGCTCTGACTTCGTAGAGAATGCACCCTGAATATCACCTGTTACCTTTTCGACGTATTCACGTGTTAACGCTTTGTTCATTGCCCGCTTTTTATCTTCCACGTCATCAATAGAGGCGTATTCGAGACGGACGCCATTCGCCCGAAGTCCGCGAAAAGGCTGATCTATACCAAGTGCCATGAATGTGCAACGGTCGGTTGTCTCAAAAATTCCGTCGGCCCATGATCCATATACCTTTTGCGCGCCAAAGTCTTCAATAATCCTTTTGTTTTCAGAAAATTGAATTTGCAAATCCTGTAAAAGCATTGCGGCACGGACTTCATTTGCCCCTACAGTGAGAAAGAACTTAGCCTGTTCGGTTTGCTTCAGGGCAAAAGGATAGCCCATATTTGCATGTGTGGACTTTGCTCCACCCCTAAATATGAGATTAAACAAGGTTAGAAAGGCATTGTAATAAAGGTCTTTATATATGGTGGTGTGATACCAAGCGCAATCGCAATCAGCCATAGGTATAGGAGTGTCCTTGCCGAAATAGTAATTGAACATTTCGCCATAATTATCGGGGTGTAATAGCCGTTTAATGCGCCTTTCGCGCTCATCGTCGGTCTCTTTTTTCAAAGTTTCGATTGTAGCACGCGCAATAAAGTCGCTTCCTTCCCGGAATCGCTCCCTTAACTCTTGTAGCTCTTTCTTTGTCATTTGGTTTTGTAAATGGCAATCTTATTGAGTTGCTCGGCAGTTATGTCCTGTTTAAACAAGCCTTTCTGCCTGGCCTGTTTGAAATCAGCTTTGCTTACTATTACAGGCACCCCTTTGAACATTACAATGAAATGACGGGCATCTTTCTCTTTTACTCCGTTTCTGATGGCTTCGTCACGGTATTTGTCGGCTTTGCGTTTCATCCGATGGATTCTGCAAATGGTAATAATGCGTTTCAAGTGTTTATTCATCGCCTAATACTTCGTTATTTAATTTAGTGATTACAATGTCCATTTTAGAGCGCAGATGTTTCAGACGGTCTAACGCCGTCTGCTTATCTGTCTTTGTTTTACCTGTTTGAACATCCCGTTGAAACTCTTCGGTAAGCTGTTCAAAGGCTTCATACATATACATCAGCACTTGTTTCTTTGAGCTGAATCGTTCAAAGGCTATTGCATACTTTGAGGCTTCGTCGGGTTTTATTTTGGGTTTCTTGCCATCCAATAGATCAGCATAGCTTTCAAGGATAGAATTGCGGATTTCGGAAAGTGCAATGACCTGACTTTTGCGGGACTTCTCAAAATCGAATTCGAGTGCCCATCTTGCTACCGTAGTGGGTGTTACGTCTCTTAAAATACCTGCAATTGTTTCAGCATCAAATCCCTTACACCACAGGCGCTTTGCATCTTCAATCCGTTGCTTTTGTTCTTCTTTCGTGAATTTTGCCATTACTACACTAATTAAAAGGATGGTATTACCCTTATTTCTTTTGCAAAGTTTGCCCACAACAGCCGATTTGACAAACTGTTTTTTAGCCTTTAATGATTTAAACTTATACTTTAAGCAATTTGCATTAAAGACTAAATGTCAATTTGTAAGTAGTTTTATTACGGATTTACTTTGCATCAAAATAGAACGCAAAGAAGCTATAATGGCAAACGAAACTACAAGACAGTTACCTGATGGAAATCTTACGCAAGACTTCATCATCTGTGATAATTCAGTAAACAGATATGGATGGCGTTTGTTGGTAGAAGGAATAGACACAACTGGCTTCCTGAAGAATCCGGTGTGTTGCCTGCAACATGCAACATCGTCTATCCCGGTGGGAAAATGGACAAATATCCGAGTAGAAGGCGATAGACTGATCGGAACTGTTGAGTTTGATCGTAATGACCCGGATGCAGTCAGACTCTATTGGAAGTATAAGGATGGATATATGAGCGCTGTATCGCTCAATATTCTGCCTATAACAGAAAGTGATGATCCGGTACTGATGATAGCGGGCCAAACCTGCGGAACTATTACCAAAAGTGAATTGCTTGAAATTAGCCTCGTAACCTTACCGGGGAATAAGAATGCCGTCAAGCTTTCTACTCCTGATGGAAAATCATATAAATTAAATTTTACACATAAAACGATTATGGCAAAAGAAGAAAAGACCGTTGAGCAATTGCAAGCTGATTTGCAGATTGCTCGTGCTTTGAATGCAGACAATCTTATTGCCCTGCATGTTCAACGTGGTGTAGTGCAGGATGGTGAAGTGGCTTCGCTTAAGGCGCTGGCATTGGCTGATTATGAGAATGTGAATAAAATGCTTAATGCAAGACAGCCTGCTCCAAGTGCATCTGTAACGGAAAAGACCCCGTCCGAAACACTTGCTGAGCAATTGTTTCAACTGCATCTTGACCGTGGTGCTGCCGTTGAAGGTGAAAGAGGATTCTATGTGAATGCCGCAAAGCTTGATTATGATTCCACTAAGAAAGCGCTTGAACTACGTCCGGGAAAAGAAGTCGTATCGCAGTTCCTTGGGGGTAACAACCAAAACGGAGCTTCCGTGACAGGTGGAGATGACCGAGCAAACTGGACGTATCTGGACTATTACAAGAAAGACCCGGATGCGTTGAGAGCAATGGCAACTGAAAAGCCGGAAGTGTATAAGAAGTTAGAGGCCGATTTTGTGGTTGAAAGCAGAAAACTGGGCATATCTACCGAAAGCGAGGCTTAAAACGCTTGCGAAGGCTGCGAACCTCATTGCGAAGTATTTTTTAAGGCAAATAATAATAACAAACTGACAAGATGAAAAATTTACTGAAAATCGGCGCCCTTTTTGCGCTATTGATTATGACTATTGCTGTGGCTTTTGGAGCTGCTCCGGCAATTGTGGCGCTTAAATGTGCCGGCCCTGTAGTTCTGCCTACTCAGCAGATTGTTTTTATGCGCTCGTTGCAGGAAGAATATAGGAAACTCGACACCTGGCTCGACGAAGCTCAAGATTTAAGCTCTTTTGTTGAAGACGGGCAAACGCTGCGTTTCCCAGAAGCCGGAGCATGGCCAAATGTATATAAGAATAAAACGGATGATGTGGATAGCGTAGAACCGACGGAAACTACGTATGATGTTTCTCTGGATTACTATGATAGCCAGAATTACAAAATGCGCAATATCAATATGCACGCTTTGCCCTTTGATAAAATGTCGTTCTATACACAACGTTCGGCCACTGCCATCAAAATTCAGGAGATTAAAGACGCGGCTTATGCTTATGCTCCCGATCAGTCAGGAACTAAGAAAATCATTTTACCAACTACCGGTGCAACTCGAAACGGGTTTAAGATGATGACCCTTGACGACATCGTAACCCTTGCTCGTGCTTGTGATAACATGGGATTCCCGAGTGATGGGCGAAACCTTGTATTGCCAAGTGACATGTGGTGGGATGTTGTTCAGAATAACGAAATTTTGAAAGCTCAATTGGGTTTCCAAGTAGCCAACGGAATTATCAATCCTACGGTCGTTAACTACTACGGCTTCAAAATCCACAAATCATTTGCCGATAATGCGCAAGTGGCTTACGATTTGGACACATCCAAAAAGGCCGCTCAGGGTGCTATTATCACAGGAAATGTCGTGCCTGCGGGATTTGTATTCGTATCTACTGAAGTTTTTAGAGCCGGTGGAAAATATGACATGTATCTGCTTAATAAGGCAGCTAACCCAACTGGGCGTGCCGATGAATTTGGATTCAGTCACCGTTTTAAGGCAGATTTTGTTTTGGATTCAAAACGATACGCAGCCATGATTTATCAGGCAAAGGCTAATTGATGATTTTGTGTTGTTTGGTGTGATGTGAAGCAGGGACGCAACAGAGCGTCGCGTCCCTGTGTTTTTTTAAGTTGGAATAATGAAACGAAGTGATCTTTACAAGTCTTTGAGAGATACTGCAAAAAACAGTATGCCTTATCTGGCATATATAGACCTGCAAAAAGGCCAACTAAAGAATGCCAAACAGGGACAACAAATTCCGGTTCCGCTTCCTGCCTTATTAATTGAATTTGGAGGGGCACAGTTCAGCGAGTTGGAGCGGTGCGGACAAATGGGAACACTAACCGTTTCTGTTTATCAATATCTGGAACATGTCACTGATAGTTTCGATGGTGCTGAAATGGAAAACGAAACCATTGAATTACTCGACAAGCAGGATGATGTTTATAATACATTTCAGGGATTGAGCTGTGACATGTTTTCTAAAATGGTACGAACATCCGAAAGCACTCCAGAATATGGAACCAGATACATTTGCCTTCGCACTGACTTCACGACAAACATTAAAGAGACAAGCGAAACAGAACCTATACAGGTTAAAAAGCCAACTATAAAACTACAGTTGAACAATGGCTAATCTTGAATTATTGATGCCACTCATTTTTCAATGGGAGGGTAAGTGGTCGGATAAAAAATCCGATAAAGGAGGTAAGACAAATATGGGGATTACGCTTACCACATCGAAAGCCTGTGGATACGATAAGGATGGCGACCATGATATTGACGCGGATGACCTTCGACTGATTACGCGTGATGATGTTAGCAACTTAATGCGAAAATATTATTGGAATAGGTGGCAGGCCGATTTGATAAAAAATCAGTCGGTTGCTAACATTCTTGTAGATTGGTTATGGAATAGCGGTGCTTGGGGGATAAAGATTCCGCAGGAACTGCTTGAACTGAAGGTGGACGGATTAGTTGGAGCAAAAACAATCTCAGCAATTAACGGGGCTAATCAGGAACTATTGTTTGTAAAACTATGGAATGCCCGGGAGAAGTTTTTTCAAAACATTGTCAAAAACGATCCCTCTCAAGCGATTAATCTTAAAGGTTGGTTAAATCGATTAAACTCATTCAAATTTCAATCATGAACGAATTTATAACGCGTTGGAAATCTAAAAGCCCCGCCTTTTTCAAAAAGATAAAAGTTTACGCATTTGTAGTGGGTGGTCATTGTGCGGCTGTCATTACTGCAAATAGTGTTATGGGGCTTTCTATTCATCCGATAATTATAACCATCCTTGGATATGTTGTTGCAGCCTGTGTCGGAATTGTAGGTACAGCAAAGTTAACCAAGGAAGATTCTCAATAGGATATGTCACATTTTTAATAGCCACGTTAGGGGCTTTTGCAGGAGGAGGCCTGACGGCTATTATAAATGCTTTGCAAAAAAGACGCTTAACGCACAAGCAGGAAGAACAAACCAAGGCAAAAACCGAAGAGATAGTGGTAAACACACTATCAAAAGCAATTGAAACCCTCAATTCTCAAGTTGTCGAACCTCTTAGAAAAGAAAAC
>CAZFTY010000191.1:0-5447 GCA_964521835.1 uncultured Microbacter sp. | reverse complement strand
TACTACAGAGACAGTTCTCACATCCCCCTCGCGGAACGGCTGGAGATCAATTTCGACCATCCGAATTCGATCGAGTTTGATCTATTGAGAAAGCACGTCAGTGAACTTAAAAAGGGGAATTCAATAGAGCAACCTATCTACTCCTACCTCACCTGCACACGGGATGAAAAGACAATCACTATTTCGCCCCGCGATGTCATTATTATTGAGGGCATACTGGTGCTCACCGATCCCGAGTTGCGCGATTTGATGGACTTGAAAGTCTTTGTCGATACCGATCCCGATGACCGCCTGATTCGTGTTATCAACCGCGACATTATCGAACGGGGACGTTCGGCTGCCAACGTAATGGAACGTTACCAGACTACGGTAAAACCGATGCATCTGCAATTCATCGAGCCCACTAAACGATTCGCAGATCTCATTGTTCCTCAGGGAGGTAATAACGAAATCGCCATCGACATTCTAACCATGTATATTGAACAAAATCTGGGGGTGGAAGTCAAAAAATAATCATCACCCCGCTTATCTAATCTTCGCATATGCTATCGCTCCCGCTTCCCTTTGTAGAACAAACAAAAACATTGTTACGCTCCGGGTGGGAGGCCTTTGAGCAGGCGCTACAGCAAGATGCTCCGGTCAGTATTCGCCTGAATAACAAAATCAATCCCGATTTATCCTACAAGCGGGTTGCCTGGTGCGAATCGGGATACTATCTGCCCGAACGTCCGCTTTTTACAGCCGATCCCCTTTTTCATGCCGGGTGCTACTATGTTCAGGAAACGGGATCAATGTTTATCGGGCAAATCGTCAAACAACACGTCACACACCCCGTAAACGCGCTCGATCTTTGCGCTGCTCCCGGAGGGAAATCGACACACCTTTCCAACCTATTACCCGAAGGAAGTTTTCTGATAGCCAACGAAACCATACGCCAGCGCGCTCATATTCTGGCTGAGAATATGCAAAAATGGGGTAATCCCGATGTAGCCGTTACCAACAATACAGCCGCTGATTTCGGAAAATTAAAGGCGATATTCGACCTCATTGTAGCCGATGTGCCCTGTTCCGGCGAAGGAATGTTTCGGAAAGACCCGGCCTCCATCGGCGAGTGGTCACCGGCCAATGTAGAACTGTGTGCCACGCGTCAGCAAAGTATTATAAACGACGTTTGGCCCGCGCTAAAAGAGGGTGGTCTGCTTATTTACAGTACCTGCACGTATAACCGCAGCGAAGACGAAGACAATATCAAGTGGATCGTTAGCGAGCTGGGAGCCGAGGTATTATCGGTCAATATCAACCCGGCGTGGCAGATAACCGAAAGCGAAGGATGCTACCGTTTTTTTCCTCACAAGACGGAAAGCGAAGGCTTTTTTATTGCCGTTTTACGCAAAACAGCAGCATCGGAGGGCTTGCGACGCAGCAAAGGCCATAGCGATGCAAAGAGCAGGCAAACACTGCTAAAACCGGACACTTTTTCAAACTATCTGATCGGACAGGAGTGGCTTTACCGCAAAGACAAGACCTATGTCTACGCCTACCACAAACAGTTTGACGAGCTCATTACGGTGATTAATGCTAATTTAAACCCGTTATTCACCGGCATCACGTTGGGTGAACAAAAAGGAACCGATTTTATTCCGCACACAGCCTTGGCACTCTCCAAAGCGCTAAACACCAACAATACATCTTCGGCTGAAGTCGATTGGACAACCGCTATCTCCTATCTGAAACGAGAAGCCATTCAACTCCCCGACTCTCCCAAAGGATACATTTTGCTAACGTACCACAACCTCCCATTGGGATGGGTCAAGAACTTAGGAAACCGCGCCAACAACCTCTACCCGACCGAATGGCGCATCCGCATGTCGCTCGACACAAAGACAATTTTGGAAAGTCCGTTATTACCGAACAGTTTATAACACAATTTGTGTATATTTGTATCGGTTAAAGATCGTTTTCCATCATTGTTTCCTTGTTACCTGAATCGCTATGCAAACAAAAATTTTAGTTGCGTATGCCTCTAAACACGGGGCTACTGAAGAGATTGCGGAAAGAATAGGCCTGATACTGAGCCAGCATAGCTTTCTGGTCGACGTATTACCGGTAAATGAGGTGATCTCCCTGACACCTTATCAGGCTATTATCGCGGGTAGTGCCGTATATTTCGGTCAATGGCGCCACCAGACAGCACGGTTTCTCCGGAAAAACAAGCACGAACTGGCTACAAAAAAGACGTGGCTTTTTTCAAGCGGCCCCACAGGCCACGGCAATCCGGTAGAAATAATGAAGGGATGGAAATATCCTCCCACCCTCCAATTGGTCATTGCGACCATCAAACCCGGCGATATCGCACTATTCCACGGTCAGATCAACCTCGATGCCCTGAATGTATTTGAACGGTTTATCGTAAACAAACTCAAGGTTCCGGTAGGTGATTTCAGAGAGTGGGAGGCAATCGAAGCCTGGGCAAAGCAGATAGCGGAGCAACTCAGTGCATCCGAGTAGAAGACACGCCTATTTTTCGATCTCTTTCTTCAGCATAGCCAATGCCGCAATAGCCGAACGCACAATATTTCTGTCGCGGAACTGACCGAAATGATAACATTCGCTCACCACCCGATCTTTCACCGCAACCGCCACCCACACCGTTCCTACAGGTTTTTCGGTTGTACCGCCCAAAGGACCAGCTATACCCGATGTAGCGACAGCCACATCGGCATTAAACTGCGACTGAGCTCCACGCACCATTTGTTCCACCACCTGACGGCTTACAGCCCCATGCTTCTCAAGATCGGCATCTGCCACATGCAGCAACCGCTGTTTTATTTCATTGGCATACGCCACCACGCTTCCTTTGAAGTAGTCGGAGCTACCCGATACAGAGGTGATTAAATGGGCAATATAGCCACCGGTACAACTCTCGGCAGTAGCCATGGTCAGGTTATTCGCACGCAGCAGACTTCCGATAACCTCTTGCGGGGTAATATCGTCCAGGGCAAAAATAGCATCGCCCAAAATCGTTTTTACTTTAGCAACCTCGGCATCAAGCACTGCCGACAAAGCCTCCCGATCTTCCGACGAAGCGGTCAAACGCAAACGCATCAAACCTATTTGAGGCAAATAAGCCAACTTAATGTACGACGGCAAATTACGCTCCCAGCTTTCGAGCTTAATGGCTAATGCCGATTCGGTATAGCCACTGACAACAATATGCCGATGCAACAACGACTGCACGTTGAAATGCGACTTCAGCCGAGGAATAATCTCATTCGTCATCACCGTTTTCATTTCGGCAGGCACTCCCGGCATAGAGACTACTATTTTTCCATCGCGTTCGAACCATGTGATGGGTGCCGTACCAACCGTATTGGAAATAACGGTTGCATCTTCAGGTACCATGGCCTGACTACGGTTCAATTCGTTCATTGCTCCGGGACGACTGGCCAGAAAACGTTCCAAATCGGCGTAGATGCTTTCGCTGAAGACCATGCGCGTCTTGAAAAAACCGCAAAGCGTCTGCAACGTTATATCGTCATTTGTGGGTCCAAGCCCTCCGGTTATCAGCACAATATCAGACCTGTGCAACAAACGGCCCAGGGTTTCCGTAATTTCGGCAGCGTCATCGCCTATCGATGTAATGCCCCGCACCCGAAATCCCTCTTTGGCCAGTTCGGCTCCCATCCAGGCCGAATTGGTATCGACCACCTGCCCCAGAAGCAGTTCATCTCCGATTGTTATAATTTCGACATTCATACAATTCAAAATCAATTTATTATATCCTGATACGACGGAACCTCTTTCAGGTAGCTCATCTGCATCGATTCATAATCCAACTTGCAACAATAGTGCATTAACCCGTTGCTAACCAACAAATATCCGACCTTCAACTGCCAGATATAACGGGCAATCTGGTCGAAGGTAGTCTGCGTAATTTCAACATCGGGAGCTTTGAACTCCGCCACAAGCAGCGGATTGCCAAATACATCGTACACTACCGAATCGCAACGGCGCGTCAAGCCGTTTTGCTTCAACGAAATTTCATTTCCCATCCGGGCTGCCGGAAAATTTTTGTCATTCACCAAAAATTCGACCACATTTTGACGCACCCACTCTTCGGGAGTCAACGCCACATAACGTTTTCGTAAGCGATCAAAAATAAACCGCTTACCCTCTTTCTCTTGCACACGAAACGTATACGATGGTAAATTCAACAACATGAAAGGTGATTGTAACGACAATTAATGGTTGCTACGAAAGCAATTCCGGCAACAAAGACACAAAGTTACGACCTTCGTTCGTAATTTTGAAAATAAATAGGTGATTGGTAGCAACTATTTTACTAATTTTGCAAAATTAATTTGTTGTAATCCATATGCCATCTACGCCACATTCCAAAGAAAATCTCGAATTCATCACTGTAGCCGCTGAATTTTGCCTGTTTCTGGAGCAAATACCAGAAATCAACAAGCAACAATTCCTTAGCCACGCGGTCAAATACCTGCCTCTTCTCTATTTGAAGACATCTTTGCTACTTGATGACACCGACGATACGGAGACCGAGCCCGAACGAATCGTAACGGAAACAGACTATGAAATTTTGAGAGAAAGTGTGGCCTCTGTTTTAGGCATGGACGACAATTATCTTGAAGTGTTTCATCCCGACATGCAATACTCCGACACTCCGATTGCAGTAACGGTATCTGAGAACATGGCAGATATTTATCAGGAATTGAAAGATTTTTTGTACAACTGCCAGCTGGGCGACAATGAAGCAATGCAAAACGCATTAACCTATTGCTTAGTCTCGTTCCGTACCCATTGGGGACAAAAATTGCTCAATTCTCTGCGGGCGCTGCATCTGGTTTTATACAACGAAAACAACAATATTGAAGATAATACAGAAATATCCCCTACCCAACCCGATGATAGTCGTGATATATCTTTTTTCAAACATCAGCGAAACAAATAGTGTTTATCGCTAAAAAAGAACTATAATGACCTATCAATCATCAATAAGTAAAGAATCGATCGCATCATTACCAACCGTAGTCTTTAATGGCAAAATTACCGTCGTGCAATCGGTCGAAGAGTTGGAATCAGCCGTGGATTTTTTATCCGGGCATGAACTTATTGGTTTCGACACTGAAACCAAGCCATCATTCGCACGCGGCCAGATACACAAAGTGGCCCTCGTGCAATTGTCGACGGACGAAATTTGCTTTTTAATTCGCCTCAACGAGCTGGGATTGCCCCAAATACTGGTCGACCTGCTCAACAACACACAGGTCAAAAAGATCGGGCTTTCTCTTCGTGACGATTTCAAAGCGCTGCGCAAACGCGCTCCTATCCTCGCCGATAGTTTCATCGATCTGCAGGATGTCGTTCTGGATTATGGCATAAAAGATCAGAGTCTGCAAAAGATATACGCCATTCTTTTTGGAAAG
>CAZFTY010000190.1:0-5472 GCA_964521835.1 uncultured Microbacter sp. | reverse complement strand
TAGCCCTACGTAAAGCCGATGATTTGGAATTAGATTTGGTAGAGATCTCCCCCAATGCAGTTCCTCCCGTGTGTAGAATTACGGACTATCAAAAGTTTCTGTACCAACAAAAGAAACGCGAGAAGGAGATGAAATTAAAAGCCGCGAAAGTGGTTTTGAAAGAGATTCGTTTCGGTCCGCAAACAGACGATCACGATTACAATTTCAAGCTGAAACATGCGCAGGAATTCCTGAAAGAAGGATGCAAAGTAAAAGCTTATGTATTCTTCAAAGGTCGTTCTATCCTGTTCAAAGAGCAGGGGGAAGTGCTTTTGCTGCGTTTTGCGAGTGATCTCGAAGAGCTGGCTAAAGTAGATTCATTGCCGACACTGGAAGGAAAACGTATGATTATTATGTTTTCGCCCAAAAAGCCGAGCAAATAAAAAAACGAACACAAAGTTCGGTTGCAACGTCCCAATTATTCAATTAAAATAAAAACAGAACATGCCAAAAATGAAAACTAATTCCGGTGCTAAAAAAAGGTTTACCCTTACCGGAACAGGAAAAATCAAGAGAAAACATGCTTTCAAAAGTCATATTTTGACCAAGAAGACCAACAAGCAGAAACGTAACCTTACCCACGCAGGTTTGGTTGATTCAACAGATTTGAACAACGTTAAATTCATGTTGTGTCTTAAATAAGCACACTCTCTTTAATTCCATTTTAGTAACCGAATGTTTAGCTTTAAGTTCGCAGTAAGATGCGGCGCTACCATTCACAACACATTTTATTATGCCAAGATCAGTAAATCATGTTGCCTCAAGGGCAAGACGTAAAAAAGTATTGAAACTTACCCGTGGTTACTTCGGTGCACGCCGCAATGTATGGACCGTAGCAAAAAATACATGGGAAAAAGGGTTACAGTATGCATACCGTGACCGCAAAAACAAAAAACGTAATTTCCGCGCATTATGGATTCAGCGTATCAACGCAGCTGCCCGTTTGGAAGGTCTTTCTTATTCCAAACTGATGGGAGCTCTCCACAAAGCCGGTATTGAAATGAACCGTAAAGTATTGGCCGATTTGGCTATGAACCATCCGGAAGCTTTCAAAGCTATCGTTGAGAAAGCCAAAAACGCCTAATTCTAAACTTATATAATTGGGAAAAGCCGCCTCGTAAGGCGGCTTTTATTTTTTTTTGAAGCAGAAACCAACACATGCAATACCAAACCCATACCCTTTCCAACGGACTCCGCATAGTTCATAAACCAGACGCATCGCCTGTTTCCTATTGCGGATTGGCCATCAATGTCGGCACGCGCGACGAACTGCCACACGAACACGGAGTGGCTCACTTCATCGAGCACCTCATTTTCAAAGGCACTACACACCGAAAATCGTGGCACATTATCACGTCCATGGAAGAGGTCGGAGGCGAACTGAATGCCTACACCACCAAGGAAGAGACATTTTTGTACGCCGTTTTTCTTGAACGTCATTTTGAAAAAGCCATCGGGCTGATCGGCGATATGGCCGCCCACTCCATTTTTCCGGAAAAAGAGACGCTAAAAGAGACGGATATCGTACTCGACGAGATAGAATCGTACAACGACTCTCCCTCAGATCTTATCTTTGACGAAATAGAGGAGATTCTGTTTGACGGATATCCGATCGGACGCAATATTCTCGGCAATGTCGATTCGCTGAAAAAACTCACCCACAACGATATTACAACCTTCTATCAACGAAACTACACTGCCGACCGAATGGTCTTTTTTTCGTTGGGAGGCACCGATTTCAAAAAAATAGTGCGCCTTGCCGAAAAACACCTCAATGATATTCCGGCAGGATCGCATTCGCTCATTCGTCATATTCCCGAACATTACACACCCCAATTCAAAAAAGAGGACAAAGACTCCCATCAGGCACACTACATGCTGGCAAACCGCGCCTATACGCTTTTCCATCCTGACCGAATGGCGCTATACCTGTTGAATAATATTCTGGGCGGACCCGGCATGAACAGCATCCTGAACCTCTCGCTGCGGGAACGAAGCGGATTGGTTTATAATGTCGAATCCAATTACACGCCCTACACCGACACCGGAGTTTTGACCATCTATTTCGGTTCCGATCCGGAGGACATGCCACGATGCGCCAAACTCATCGAAAAAGAACTCACAAGGTTAAAGAAAGAGCCCCTGACGGATCGGTATGTAGAGAAAGCGAAGAAACAATTGCTGGGTCAGATGGCCATTGCATCGGAGAACAAGGAGAATCTGGCACTGAGCTTAGGGCGTAGCATGTTACATTTCAACAGATTCGACTCACTTGAAGAATCAGCGGAGAGAATAAAACAAATTACCCCGCAAAAACTTCAGGAAATTGCGCAGGAGGTCTTTTCCTCCGAACAACTAAGCAAATTGATTTACATCAAATAAGCATCAATCAGGAGAACCTCGAATATAATGCATACTGATTAGCCGGTCTTCGAGAATGACCCGCGATCCGGGTTCCTTAGCGAATTCTTTGTGTGAACCCTTGCTCTCTTTGCGGTAAAAAATCTGAAATTAACCGCAAAGCACACAAAAACGATGCACTATACCAATAACAATATAAATATCAACACAATATAAGACAAACATGTTGCTTCACAACATGGAGTTCCATTCGACCTTAAAAAACAATTATTATCGTATGAAATTAAAGTATGGTATGAATCCTTATCAGGATTATGCGGAAGTTATCGATCCGAAAGGTGCTTTGACGCTGAAAAACGGCAACCCGAGTGTTATTAATGTGCTGGATGCCCTCAACTCGTGGCAATTGGTAAAAGAGGCCAGTCAGGCACTAAACAGAGAGGCTGCCACCTCGTTCAAACATGTCACTCCATCAGGCGTAGCTATTGCCAGAGGATTAAACAAGACGGAAAAACAGGCCTATCTAATTAAGAACGAACTATCACCGCTGGCATCGGCATACGCCCGGGCACGCGGCACCGACCGTCTGGCATCGTTCGGCGATTTTATTGCCCTTAGCCATCCGGTAGACAAAGCAACAGCGCTACTCATCAAGTCGGAAGTGTGCGACGGCATCGTAGCACCGGGTTATGATCCGGAAGCGTTAGAAATACTGACCGCCAAGAAAAAGGGAGGCTTCGTGGTATTTCAGATCGATGCGGCATACGAACCCGCAGAAATCGAATCACGCGAGGTTTTCGGTATCACTGTCAAACAAAAACGCAACAATCTCCATGTATCGGACGATCTGTTCACGAATGTAGTCACCTCCAACAAAACTGTACCGGCTAAGATTCTGAACGATCTAAAACTGGGCTTTATCACCCTGAAATATACACAATCCAACTCCATTTGCGTGGTCAACAACAGCCATGTGATCGGCATCGGTTCCGGCCAACAATCGCGCATTCTCTGCTCGGGTCTGGCTCTGGGCAAAGCCAATATCTGGTATCAGAAGTCGCAACTCGACTACTCATTTCTGAATGAACATACCGACCAGAAACGCACCGACCTCGACCAGTTGATCGAACAAAAACGCGAAGAGGCTTTCGGTTCACAAATCATGCTGAACCAGCTTCCCGACTCCTGCCTCTTGTCGGACGGATTTTTTCCGCAGAAAGACAACATCGAACTGGCACACAAATATGGTGTAAAATATATCGCCACACCAATGGGCTCCATCCGCGATCAGGAGATTATCGATACTTGCGATAAGTTGGGCATCACGCTAATCAATACCGGCGTACGGTTGTTCCATCATTAATTTCATCAACGACGATCAAATGCAACCGTAACATTTTTCCGAGCGGCATGTAACATCGGAAACGCGTAAAAAAACGTTATCTTTATCTTCTGATATTGATAACGTTTTACTATCGAATCATAATCGTATGAAAATTCCGGCATCCTATCAAATCAAAGCCATCGATGCTTACACCATCGAGCACGAGCCGATCACATCGGTCGATCTGATGAAGCGGGCTGCGTCGACTGCAGCTGCCTGGATAACTAAAAATGCACCTTCCGACGCATCGGTAAAAATAATGGCCGGAAGCGGCAACAACGGTGGCGATGCATTGGTGGTGGCGCAGCTATTAGCTAAAAATGGCTTCCACATAGAGTGTTTTCTGTTCAACCAGACACAGAAACTCTCGCCCGACTGTACATTTTACAAAGAACAAATCGAAAATGGCACGTCGCTCCATTTCAAAGAAGTGACAAATGCCGGATTTCTACCTGAGATAAAAAGCAGTGATTGGGTAATCGACGGTTTGTTTGGCACAAGACTGAACCGGCCGCTGACCGAACCCTTCGTATCCCTCATCCGCCATATCAACGCCTCGGGTGCTACAGTCGTCTCCATCGATATTCCTTCGGGTCTGTTCGGCGAAGATAACCGGCAAAACAATCCCGAACACTGCATCCATGCGACTTATACGCTATCGTTCCAGTTTCCGAAGCTCGCTTTTCTCCTTGCCGAAAACAGCAAAGTAGTTGGCGATTGGCAGGTATTGCCTATCGGGTTGCACCCGCAGGCAATCGAAAAATGCCAAACCATTTACACCTTCGCGACCGGGGAAGAGATGGCTCTGCTGCTGAAAACCCGCGACCGGTTTGCCCACAAGGGCATCTTCGGTCACGCACTAATTGCAGGTGGCAGCAAAGGAAAAATGGGTGCGATGGTGCTGGCTGCCAGAAGTTGTCTGCATAGCGGAGTCGGTTTGCTGACAGTGCAGGTACCCGCATCTGGTAACGACATTCTCCAGATCAGCGTCCCTGAAGCAATGACGATTCCTGATGAAGGAGAAAACGCCATTACTGCTGTGCAAATGGGAGAAAAGATCGACACCGTGGGAATTGGTTGCGGCATGGGTACCTCACCCGAGGCTGCACAGGCTCTACACCAACTATTACAAACCTGCAACAAACCGATGGTAATAGATGCCGATGCACTGAATATTTTGTCGCTGCATCCCGAATGGATGAAACGGACCCCTGCAAACTCTATCCTTACACCCCACCCTGCCGAGTTCGACCGTCTGGCAGGAAAATCGACATCGGGCTATGAACGGTTGGAAAAAGCACGCGCATTTGCCATCACCAATAAGGTAACGGTAGTGCTCAAGGGAGCCTATACCGCGGTTATCAATACCGACGGAGAAGTTAGTTTCAACAGCACCGGAAATCCCGGCATGGCAACCGCCGGAAGCGGAGACACTTTAACGGGAATTTTAGTAGCTTTGCAGGCGCAGGGATACAGTGCTTTCGATGCCGCCCGGTTGGGTGTTTACCTGCACGGATCAGCCGGTGATATCGCCGCCCGAACCGTTGCCTTTGAAAGTATTACGGCAAGCGACATCACAGCCAATCTTGGATTTGCATTCAACGAATTGAAAAATAAAACGTCAAACAAACATAGTTGATATGATAAAGTATTATTTGTTAACTGCAGCAATGTGCGTTGCACCCTTT
>CAZFTY010000189.1:0-5473 GCA_964521835.1 uncultured Microbacter sp. | reverse complement strand
AACCCCACATATTCATTGAGACGGGCGTATTGAACTCCAGTTTGTTTTCCTGACTCTTTTCGTCAAGAAAAACAATGGTTCCTCCTTTTTCTTCGATGCTGGTTCGTTCAACAACCGAGGTCAGGAAACCGTTTTCGTCGGTAGTACATACGCCACGACTTACAGATCCGCTTTCGGAAAGGGTATTCCCTACTCTGTAGCCAACCATGCAATAGTCGTTTTGTCTGTTTTCTACGCTCATCAGAAACCGATAGAGAATTTCAAAAGACTCCTTTCCATAGAAATCGTCGGCATTGATTACAGCAAACGGTTCTTTAATGGCATCTTTACCCATTAACAAGGCATGGTTCGTGCCCCACGGCTTTTCTCTCTCTTTATTATAATCAGAACCTTCCGGAACATACTCCACTTCCTGAAAAACTACTTCTACCGGCACGACATCGCGGTACTTCGGTATGATTTGTTCATTGAAGTCTTTTTCAAAACTATGGCGGATAACAAAAACGATTTTTCCGAAGCCGGCGCGTACGGCATCAAAGACGGAATAATCCATAATTGTTTCACCATTCGGACCTAACCCATCCAATTGTTTGAGTCCTCCGTAACGACTGCCCATGCCGGCAGCCAGTAAAAAAAGTGTTGGTTTCATCTATATATGTATATGTAGTTTATTAAATGTGGATCGAATAGAGATTCGGCGTAGCCTGTATTGCCCTTACCGACAGAAATTGGTCTTCTGTTTCAGAAAAATCTGCATCTTGCGCCTACTTATCAGTCAAAAAACTTTTCCGTTTTGTTGGTTATCCACACACATCAAAGCCGTTATAAATAACAAAATCGGACAGTATCACGTTATCGGTTATCCTTGCAAATATACAAATTTGTCTCAAAACCCATACCCCGATTTTGTTTTTTAACAGCAAAAAGTCAACACAAATCTTGTGAGAATATCCAGATTGTCGTATATTTAACCCGAAATTTTCTAAACACAAATGTAATGGAAGACAAAGAATTACTCACGTTGGTTGAAGGCAAAGCACAACAGTGGATTGCCGGCAACTACGACGAAGCCACCAAACAGGAAGTAAGCAAATTACTTGCAGCGTCGGACAAGACAGACCTCATCGAAGCTTTTTATAAAGACCTGGAGTTCGGAACCGGCGGTCTCCGTGGCATCATGGGCGTGGGCACCAACCGCATGAATATCTACACCGTGGGTGCTGCCACTCAGGGATTGTCGAACTACCTGAAGAAAGAGTTCGGCTCGTTGCCCGAAATCAAAGTGGTGATCGGCCACGACTGCCGCAACAACAGCCGCAGGTTTGCCGAAATATCTGCCGATATCTTTTCGGCCAATGGCATCAAAGTTTTCCTTTTTGAAAACCTCCGCCCCACCCCCGAAGCTTCGTTCGCCATCCGTCATCTCGGTTGCCAGAGCGGTATCATCATCACCGCCTCGCACAACCCGAAAGAGTACAACGGCTACAAGGCTTACTGGAACGACGGCGCTCAGATGGTGGCTCCGCACGATGTGAATGTAATTAAAGAGGTGGAAAATATTAAAAGTGTCGACGAAATAAAATTCAAAGGCAACCCTGCCCTTATCCAGATTATCGGCGAGGAGATCGACAGCGTTTACCTCGACAAGATCAAAACCATCTCGTTGTCGCCCGACGCGATTGCGCGCCACAAGGATTTGAAAATTGTCTACACCCCGATACACGGCACTGGTGGCCAACTGATCCCGCGCATGTTGGGTCTGCTGGGCTTCACCAACGTGATTCACGTTGCCGAGCAGGATGTGGTCGATGGTAATTTCCCCACCGTGGTATCGCCCAACCCCGAAGAACCGGCGGCTCTCGACATGGCTATTCAAAAGGCAAAAACTGTGGATGCCGACATTGTAATGGCTTCCGACCCCGACGCCGACCGTCTGGGCATTGCTGTGAAGAACGACAAAGGCGAATGGATTTTAGTGAACGGTAACCAAACGGCGCTGATATTCACCTACTACCTTATCCGTCGCTGGAAGGAGCTGGGCAAAATAACCGGCAGCGAATATACCGTAAAGACCATCGTTACCACCGAAATTATAAAGGAGCTGGCCGAAAAGAACGGCGTGGAATGTTTCGACTGTTACACCGGCTTCAAGTGGATCGCTGCTGTGATTCGCGATCTGGAAGGCAAACGCCAGTACATCGGCGGAGGCGAAGAGAGCTACGGCTACCTGGCCGAAGATTTTGTACGCGACAAAGATGCCATCTCGGCTTGCTCGCTGATGGCCGAAATCGTTGCCTGGGCAAAAGACAACGGCAAGACATTGTTCGAGATGATTCAGGATATTTATCTTGAGTATGGTTTCGGCAAGGAAAAAGGGATTTCCATCGTGCGCAAGGGTAAATCGGGTGCCGACGAAATCCGCCAGATGATGAGCGACTTCCGCACCAACCCTCCGAAAGAGATTGCCGGTTCGCCTGTGGTCGTTATCAAAGATTACAAATTGCTGAAACAAACCGACGTTGTAGCCGGCACCCTTACCAATCTGGTAATGCCGACCACCAGCGACGTGTTGCAATATTTCACCGCCGACGGCACCAAGATTTCGGTACGCCCCTCGGGCACCGAGCCGAAAATCAAATTCTACATCGAGGTACGCGGCACGCTGAACAGCCGCGCCGAATACGATGCCGTAAACGCCGCCGCCGAAGCTAAGGTAGACGCGGTGAAAAAATCGTTGGGAATCTGATTTATATGGTACCCCGTAGAGACACACGGCCGTGTGTCTCAACAGGAAAAATTAGTTCGAATAAACCGGCCGGTACGAAATCAATTCGTACCGGCCGGTTTCTGTTTTATCGAATGTCTATTTCAACAATTTTTTCGCGTGTTTGTCGAGAGCCCGCATCCCGGCCTCGTAGCCGATGTCAAAAATATGGAGACTTTTGGCGGTATCGAACATGCCGAATTCACGCGCTTTGGCAGGTTCTATAACCAGATCGCACACCTGCTTCTCTTCCACGGTGTTCGATTGCACTGTCAGATGGTAGGTTCGTTCGGCAATTTCGATAATGGAAGTAAGGGGTTTGACAGTCGTAATGGGATTGACATGCACCCCGATGAGTTTGTGGCAACGACTGCGGATAACCCGTGCCGGAAGGTTGCAGAAAATGCCGCCGTCAACATATTGCTTGCCGTCCATCTCCACCGGATTCATCACAACGGGGATGCTCGACGAGGCAATGATAACCTTTAGCAACGGGCCGGAACTGAAATAGACCGGTTTGCCTTCGGAGAAATCGGTAGCATTAATCACCAACGGTATCGATAACTCCTCAAATGTCTGCGCCCGCAGCATTCCGCCGATGGCCCGGTAAAAGCGCGCCGACGAAATAAAGCCTTTACGGGGCACCGCCACTTTGGCCAGTTGCAGAAATTTCGATTCCTGAAAAAAGAGTGCAATATCGCGCGGCGCATGACCGTCGGCATAGAGCGCCCCCACAATGGAACCGGCACTTACCCCGGCGAGAATCCCGGGTTTCAGTCCGTGTTCCTCCATTGCCTGAAGCACGCCGAGGTGTGCCATCGCCTTGATACCACCACCACTCAGCGCCATTCCTATTTCGTATATCGTATTTTCCATAGAGTTGGATTTTCCACAGAGTTGGAGCGAAGGTACAAAAAAGAAATTATCTCGAAAATAAATGACGGTATTAGTAAATATACGGATTGAGATATTATCTCATTTTTCTACCCCTAAATCCCCTCAAGGGGACTTTTGCATCGTAAAGATAACAGACTTAAGCCCCTTAAGGGGTTTGGGGTAAAAATCACCCGACGTTTGTAAATTATCGATAAGATTTATCCACCACACTTCCTAATAAAGATTCTAACCCCTCCGCTACACTCGTCCCCTTTATCAAAAGGGGACACCACCGTATGCTGGATTCTGGATCAATTCATAAACGAAATGCAGATTAGTCTCCCCTTGAGCCCAAGGGGAGTACCCGGCACGGGGGTAGGGTTTGATTAGAGATTAAACCATATGACATTGACATATTTTCTCGCAGCTTATTTACTGGAGAGGTATCGCTCGGCCTCAATCGCCGCTTTGCAACCGCTACCGGCGGCCGTAATAGCTTGCTTGTAGACCGGATCGGCCACATCGCCGGCGGCAAACACGCCCGGAATTTTAGTCGCGGGTGAGTCGGGCAAGGTAACGATATATCCGTTTTCGTCCAGATCGAGATATTCTTTAAAGATACCTGTATTCGGCTGGTGACCGATGCCTAAGAAAAAGCCGTCGATGGCGATCTTCACCTCCTCTTCTTCAGCCGTGCCGGGCTTTTTCACCAGGGTTGCGCCCTGCACCACGCCTTCGCCAAACAGGCCTTTGGTAACATGCTCGAACAACACTTCGATGTTGGGAGCATTCATCACCCGATCGCGCATGATAATAGATGCTCGAAGGAACGGTTTACGCACAATCAGATAGACCTTTGCCGCCAGATGCGAAAGATAAAGCGCCTCCTCGCAAGCCGTATCGCCGCCACCCACTACAGCCACCACTTTCTTGCGGTAGAAGAAACCGTCGCAGGTTGCACAGGCCGATACGCCCGAACCTGCATATTTCTGTTCGTCGGGCAGTCCGAGGTATTTTGCCGAAGCGCCGGTGGCAATAATCACCGATTCGGCTTCGATCAATTTTTCACCGTCGATAGTAATTTTGTAGGGAGAAGCCGACAAATCGGCCGCCGTAGCCGCGCCATAACGCAGATCGGCACCGAAACGCCCCGCCTGTTCGCGCAGGTCGGCCATCAGCTGATTACCATCGACTCCGGCCGGATAACCGGGAAAATTTTCGACTTCGGTGGTCGTTGTCAACTGACCGCCGGGTTGCATACCTTCGTACAAAACAGGAGCCAAGTTGGCACGTCCTGCATAAATAGCAGCGGTATATCCGGCAGGTCCCGAACCGATTATAAGGCATCGTACCTGCTCGGCAGCTCCAGTCACAGGTTGTGCCGGTGCCGGACTATTGAGATTTAATGTTTGAAAATCCATGGTGTTCAATTCTTTAATGTGCAAATATGCCAATTTGCCAATCGAATTGGCATATCGGCATATTGGATAATTGGCAAATTATTTATCTTTCTTTCCGAAAACGGAGAAGTGTACGTAACGTTTCGGGTGTGCCTTCAGGTCGACCATCAGGTCGTTGGCGCTACCGGTCATATTCGACAGGTTGACGTACAATGTTTTGTCGTTAAGCAGCAATCCGAGCGTTCCCTCCTTGCTGTTCAGTTTGTTGGTTGCACTGGCTAAGTTGGCCAAAGTCTGGTTCACGCTGGCAATGGTGGCCGCAAAGTCGATGTTGCGCAGGTTGCCGCTCACCGCTTCAAAGTTATCGGCCATTTTGTTTACTTTGGTCAGGATTTGAGGAACGTCTTTGTGCATCATTCCCTTCAACTGAGCC
>CAZFTY010000188.1:0-5485 GCA_964521835.1 uncultured Microbacter sp. | reverse complement strand
CGATCTCGACACCGTACGAACAAAAAAGGGGTTTGAGAAGATTATTCGCGACTTTGAAAGCCACACCATCGACATATTGATTGGTACACAGATGGTTACCAAAGGGCTTGATTTCGGTGATGTGAGTCTGGTGGGAATCCTGAATGCAGGTAACCTGCTTTTCTATCCCGATTTCAGGGCACACGAACGGGCATACCAACTGATGGCACAGGTAAGCCGTCGTGCCGGGCGCAAAAACAAGCAGGGATTGGTCGTCCTCCAAACGCCGGAGACCGATCATCCGGTGATCCGGCAGGTGATTGCCAACGACTACAAGGGAATGTTTGCTACCCAAATGCGGGAGCGACACGACTTCCGGTATCCGCCCTACTTCCGGCTCATCAATATCATCATTCGTCACAAAGATGGCGGAGTCAACAACCACGCGGCAACGTTACTTGCCGATGAACTGAAAAAACTGCTCGGCTCACGGGTATTGGGACCGAATAATCCACCGGTAGGTCGAATTCAGAACTGGTACATCAAACACATTTTGCTAAAGATAGAAAATACCGCATCGCCCGATGCCGTAAAAGAGATTATCCGCGATATTGCAGGACGGGTTCTGGCCGACAGCCGGTTCAAGTCACTTCAGATCAACTACGATGTCGATCCGATGTAATCATCAATTGTAGAAATTAACCGATATTCCCACTTTCATCGTAGTCGGATTCAACGGATAGTCAGGCATAGAGAAATAATCCGATTTAGACATCCAGCTCTGGTTTATGTGGTAATATTCGATAAAGAAACGGGTCTGTTTCAGATGGAAATTGGCATAGGCGCTGGCCAATGGATAATTGCCGATTTTTGTTGTCCGCTGAATGTAAAACTGCCCCGTGGCCGGCATGTAAGCCGGAGCATAGTAGGAGGTATGAAAATGAGACGACACTCCCAATTGCAGCTTCAGAACGCTAAACAAACGGGTCTGATAATACAAATTGTTGTAGAGCGATAAAGTAGGCAACGGAATGATGGTCTGATCACTGCTCACCTGATACACTCCCTTGTTTTCCAGTGCGAAATGACGATTGAAATGGATATCCAGATTAGCATCCAGTGCGACCACCTGCACACTACCATTCGCCTGTGTCGGCATCGCTTTTGAGTTGAAATAAAGATAGTTGGAATTATTGGCGATTTGCAGTCCCAGTTTCAAATGACGGGTCGGCAATTCTATACTGCCACCGAGGTATGTCTGAAATTCTTTATCGAAATCATTCTCCCATTTGAAGTGATTGGAGTAGAAATGTTCCCAAAAATAAGAGGCCGATGTGCTTCGTATCCGCGCCATGGCTTTCAATGCAACCGAATCTTTCCAAAGCGTAAAATAACCACCCACGCGTCCGTTCAGTTCAAAATCGCCTATTTTCGGACCTACAATCACAATATTTCCCTGCAAATTGTAGCGAAAGACCTGCCCTTCGTTCTTCGACAGAACGCCTCCGACGCGTGTGTTTTGCTCCCATTTATAGATTAAGTTGTCATCTTTATCCATGTTCATATACCGGTTGACCTCATTCTCAATAAAGGCCGTTAACCCGAATTGCAGTAACCGGTTAAACTTTTCATCCATCTGAACGGCAAAGGTGTTCCGTATCGATAAGTAGGCAATCGTATCCGAGTGTGCCTTTTTATTCAAATAGGTATTGGAATAGAAAACCGTATCCACAGGCGCTTCACGATAGCGTTTGGCATCGCTTTGCACTTTCAGCGTATGGATGAATGAGGTCACCGGAATAAACTCTTCGCGAACGGAGTCCTTTTTTACCTGAATGGTTTTATCGAAACCGATAGAATATTTATGGTTAAAAAACAGAGTTTTCGTTTGATAACCGGCCTGCGCGCCCGTCAGATTTACCGGCATCGTAATGGAAGTATACTGGCTATATGCCGACGGATTAGTCACATAATCGGTATTCGACAAACCGCCGCTTTCGTAATTCTTGAAATTCTGGAACAGTATCGCTCCGTTGGCAGAATAATGTTTGCCTGCGTAGCTACCGTACAACGAAGCTGTCAACCCTTTATTCGACTGATTCATGTAACGTCCTCTATCGTAGAGATAATCGAACATTCCCGTAATGTTTGTCCGTTTATTGGCATTGATCGAGAGCACAATTTTCGTACGATCCTCAGCCTGCTCACCCGGATAACTCGACAAGTAAGTTATATTGGAATAGGGCGTTTTTGTATTGTAAAAGGGCAAATCGGAGATGGCATACACATACGGATCATACGGAGTAGAAAACAAGAAGTTGGTTTTCTGCGTACGATCAAAGAATATTTTCGACTGTACCGGCGATCCCATATTGCCATTGTAGGCATTGGCTATGCTATACGAATCGAGGATATTCTTATCGGGGAAATTACCGGGAATTGTATCGACCGTAATCGAGTCGGCCATTCCGAACCGCTCGTCTATCGATTTCGCCGTAACATGAGGCGATACATAGTTCGACTTTTCAGACTCAGACTGAGACTTTTGTGATTTTCCTCCGGACAATTGACGTGAGAATGCGGATTGTGCTGATAACGACACAACCGAACATAAAAGTATCGCAATGAATAAAGAAGTTTTTGCCACAGAAGAAACAGTATTTGGAATGTTGAACGGACAAATAAAGAGTAAAAAAGCAGTAAAGTTTTAATACAGCAATAGTTCGCCTGCATTTAATACACAAACGAACTATCGGAATTATTTACAGTAGAAATAGTTGCAAATCAATATTCCCACAAATCATTTTCAAAGTTAACAATCGAACGCTGAATCGCATCCTGTTCTTTTTTGATGTCATCGGCATTGGTCAAATAATCGAGTAACGTACGATGATACATGTCGTCGACACCGAGTATGTTCCCCGAATAAAATCGTTGACTAAAGAAAAGGTCGAATGTCATATCCGATGACTGATTATCGCCCCACAATATTTTTTCCTCTGTCAGCAACGGGCGAAGTTCATTAAACTTAAACCAGCAGGCAATATGACGGATAAATTCAGAATTTGGCATTCCGCTTAAAAGCGGGGCTATTGCTTCGATCTGATAATCCTGTACCGAACGATGTTTATCGAAAAACCAAATTTCCTTCACTAAGAACCGTTGTTGGTATTTCATAAAAGCCTCCAACGTATAGTCGTTTATAGCCAATTTACCATCTACCGTTTTCAACACCGATTCGCTGATACTATCGTGTTTGAATATCCGGATCAGAGCCGTATCTGCCACTTCGATATTGGTTTTGGCAAAATTGGGACGGAACTGACTGTTATCGATACCCCGTTTGTAAACCGAGAGGTTTTTGTCAACAATACCTTGCAACATAATCGTCATCAGGTTTTTCCGGCCTTCCATCGGAGTCAGCGGAAAATAGAGAGGCAAATTCTGTTTTTCTCTCAAGTCAATAATACGGTATACTGTCTTCGACCATGTCACATCATCGTACCGTATCTTAGACTGCACTGCATTACGCATCTTTACGATTTCTCGTTTTACAGAATCGGACACCACAGCTATTGACTGTTGTTCTGACAATGCAACAGAATCGTTAGGAGAGGGAGACTCATCAAAAAATT
The DNA here is from genome assembly GCA_964521835.1 of uncultured Microbacter sp. Lineage (GTDB taxonomy): Bacteria > Bacteroidota > Bacteroidia > Bacteroidales > Paludibacteraceae > Microbacter. Next base: position 1,871 of record CAZFTY010000188.1, on the reverse strand, counting down.
TCTTTTCATTCCCTTGTGCATGTAAAACAAGCAGTAAAGAAGAGAAACAGATCACGCAAATAAATCTCAATCGTTGCATATTTATTGGTTTAATTTAATTTTATAAAGATAGGAGGCAGGTCGTTGTGAGGACCATCCGGGCCCATTGCTTTTATATCCCGTATAATAATTCTTGATCCGAATTTTTCTTTTGCCAAACGGGCTTTCTGTTGCCCCGACAAACTGGATCCACTGGTTCCTATCACTTCTCCATTTGGATAGTCAAGAGCAAAACCAGTGATGGTAAATTTCGCTGAAATCAATTCGTTTTCGTAATCGGCAACCAACGTCGCACCTCCCAATTTACCGGGAGAGACCTGAGCCGATTTTTTAGCCACACCATCAATACTAAGCATCGGAATAGGATCGGGGAGCCTTCTCACAACAAAGATGCCACCACCCATTTGTACAAAAGTTTTTGAATTGCCACTTTTGGCCTGTATTGAAAAGCGCAACTGCTTTCCGGCTAAAGAACGGGAAGGCACACATTCCCACAAACCATTGGGCATTCGTCTTACCGAAGCTTCAGAACAGGTCAGCATCACATTGGCCGCAGGTACACCTGGAACAGAGACTGCCATCTGGTTAGGAATACCGGCATAGACAACATTCAAGGCACTGTTAGTTACCGAAGCACTTTTAGCCCCTACAGTATATTCACTTGCAAAGTCATATTTTTTGTTGATACCTCCCGAATTCAGCATAATGGAACCGCCATACTTAAAGGTTCCTACCTGATTACAAATCATTTCAAACTTACCATCTTTTCCCAAAGTACGTCCGTTTGCCACAATCTGAGGCGTTTTGGTGGAATCGATTGCCGACAACACAATAGTTGCGCTATATTTATCGCCCTGCATCACATAGGTAGAAACCGGTATCACATATGCCTGCAGCTTATTTACGCGAAAATCACCGGCATCTGTCTGAGCCATTAAATATTGTACTACTTCACCTTCAGCTGCCCGGATATCGGTCTGATATTTTGTCAGGATAGTAGTTGCCGCAGCAACTGGCATCATTTCAAACACCGTTTCCTGCCAATCCTTTCCATCTTTTCCACCCTTGGTCGCAAAATTCCGTTCAAACATGGAAATTTTTACCGGATCTCCATTGACAAAGCTTTCCAAAAAAGTCTTATACTCCGCGATTTTCCGTTTCAAAATTTTCCCATTGCCCTGAACAAGCGCATATTGACCGGAAACATCCAGATTATCTTTATTCTTGATTTCATTGGTAACCGCATCCTTACCATCGGCCAGCCGAACCAGCTGATATTTGAAATTTTCCACATAATTGAAAATTTCATCCGATTTTTGTTTGACAACCAGAGCCTTATTCAACCATTCGCCTATTTTGCCCGGATTATCTTGTTTTAGATCCCGAAAACGTTTGTAAATATTTTCATTTCTGGTATTCGTACTGGTAATACTTTGTAACAAGCTGTTGTTAACCAACACAAAACCATTCAATACCTCTGTCGAAACATTCAATGCAAGCATAGCTGTCAGGAAGAGATACATCATCCCAATCATTTTCTGCCGCGGCGTTTCCGGACAATTCTTTGCTCCACTCATGGTTTATATATCTCCGATTAAGCTTTTGTATTTAGCGCATTAAGCATGTTCCCGTATACATTATTCAAATCGGAAACCTGACGGGCCAATTTAGCCACCTGAATTTTATATTCTTCCGAATCTTTCAGAGAAGCTCCCAGACTGGCGTTCAATTGTTCCACATTCGACGACAAGGCCTTTTGATGTTCAATCTGAGCAGAGAGCTCGTCATTACCTGCCTGAACGCCCTTCAACTGCAATTCGTAAACCGCATTT
>CAZFTY010000187.1:0-5486 GCA_964521835.1 uncultured Microbacter sp. | reverse complement strand
GAAGCCTTCATCGTCGAGCAGCACCAGCGCGCTGATGTCGATGTAATTCTCCAGATCTACATCTTTGATGGAGATGGTTTTCAGCCCTTCGTTTTCGATGTAGTGAGCCGACGCATCGGTACCGAGGTAGGCTATGCGTCCCTTTTGTACCTTATTCTGGATATATTCGCGGGCAAGCATCCCCGACGAAATAATTTTGCTCTCGTTTATCTCTGCGATTCCGGCATCGATATACGATTTCGCTAATAATTCGGGACTACGCGAAGCGTCGTTGGTGAGAATATAGAACGCGATGTTGTTTTCCTGCAGAAAATGAAACATCTCTTTTACTCCGGGCAACATTCCCTTGTAGTTTTTCAACACGCCGTAAGCATCGAAAAAAATTACCTTGTACTTCAAGGCAACGTCTTTAAAATCGTCAAGTCCCATCATAGCAATTGTGAATTATAAGTTATTAATTAGGAGTTTTTACAGAGAGTTGATAAATGATTTGAATACCAGCTTGTTGCCCGGATGCTCCTGATACATGCGTTCGGGGTGGAACTGCAATCCGACTACAAATTTATGCTTCGGATGGTAGATTCCTTCAATCAGTCCGTCGGGTGCCTGCGCCATGGCAACCAAGTCGGGTGCCAGCTTTTTGATTCCCTGGTGGTGGTAAGTGTTGACCAGAAGCTCATTCTGTTTGTACCACTCCATCAGCGGCGTATTTTCAAAAATGGTGAGCGGGTGGCGGTGGGTGTCGTAATGATCGTAATCGATATGTACGACACTGCGTTTATTTACCTCGTGCACATCGAGATGCAGGCTGCCACCGAAGACGACATTAATCATGTGCATTCCGCGGCAGAATCCGAGGATCGGTTTGTCATGCTCTACGGCATGACGGCAACAGGCAATCTCTATTTCGTCTTTAATGGGGTCATATTCGTCGAGTTTGCTCACACTGTAGTTTTCGTTGTAGTATGCAGGGCTTATATCGCCGCCTTCCGACATCAGCAATCCGTCGTAGTCTTCGAGGTAATCGGGCAGGTTGGCGATGGTGCCTTCCGAAATGGGCACCATGATGGGCATCACACCGCCCTGCGCCAGAATCTGAAGGTAAATTTCCGATACCCAGTTAATCAGCTTGTTTTTTCTTAGTTCGCGTCGTGTGACGATCAGTACTTTCTTCTTGGTTGACATTCTATTCAGTAATTCAAAATTTCAAATTTCAGGATTCCAAATTTGGAGTCGCTCGTTTTGGATTCAGTTTTTTAGATCCGTTTATTGTTTGCTGTGTTCTGAGTACTGCATACTTATCTCCTTCAGGGCTGCAATGAGCAGTTTGTCTTTTATCATTCCCTGCGAAGCTACCCGGATATGAAAATTGTCCATGCCGGTTTTGTTGCTACAGTCGCGCACATAGAAATGATACTCTTCCAGTAGCTTGTGTTGCAGTTCGGTCGCGGTCATTCCGTGCAGAATTTTTATCAATACAAAGTTACTGCCGGTTGGGTAGGCGAAAAAGCCCTCCAGATTTTTTAACTCGTTGTAAAGATAGCGAACATCCTTGATAACACGTAACCGTGCCTTTTGGTACTGCGCATCGGTGGCGGGTAGTTGCGATACAAAATATTCGGCCAGCGTGTTGATGTTCCATACCGGTGTCAGCTCTCGTAACCGTTTAAGCAACTCCATGTTTGCCGTGCAGCAATAACCCAGCCGTAATCCCGGCACTCCGCAATGTTTGCTCATGGAGCGAACGATAATTACATTCGGATGGTGCTTTACATGGGGCAACAACGAGGGGGTATCTTCGGCGGCAAAGTCCATAAACGATTCGTCGACGATGATGAGGCGCAGATGTTGCATCCGGTTGAGGAAGCGAATCATCTCTTCGAGCGACAGCAGTTGTCCGGTAGGATTGCCCGGATTGATAATCAGGGCCGAGGTAATGCTCTGTTCGTCGATCCATTGTGCATATTCGTTCAGGTCGAGCTGGTAGTTCTTTTCCGGCGGGAGCTGAAACAGATGGGCGCACTCCTGCTTTTTCAGCTTCTCTGTATATTCGCTGAAAGTTGGCACCGGAATGGCAAAGTCGTCGATAAACTCTTTCTGGATGATGGTTATCAGTTCGGAAGCTCCGTTACCTATCAGCAGCTGCTCCGGTTTTACATGCAGTACTTTCGACAGCGACTCCTGCGACAAACGGGGATTACTCGACGGATACGACTTCATCAGCATGGGTAGCCTGTCCTGAATCTTTTTCGTAAGGCGTTTGTCGGGGAAATAGGGATTGGCAATAAAACAAAAATCGGTTACTTTCGGCAGCATTTTCTCTCCTACAATATCGGCTAATGAAGGGGAGTGAGATGTTTCGTAAAACAAGTGGCGGTTTATCTTGAGCTTTTTCTTTGTGAACATGCTATAGTCAATTGATGTGTCAAAAGTACAAAAATATTCACTTTGAAACGGAGTTCGGGATGGTTTTTTCTTGACAAAAGTAAGAAAAGATGCCTCCTGTTTACCGATAACCGGGGCATCTTTCTCTTAATCGATCTCGTTTATTATGCTTTTTCTTTGCTGCTTATCATCCAGTTGATGTCGAATTTATCGGTACACATGCCGAAATATTCGCCCCAGAAGGTGATGCCCATCGGCATGGCTATTTTACCCTCATCCGAGAGGGCTTCGAAGATGCGGTCGGCCTCTTCGTGCGAGTCGACGGCAACCGAAAGGGTTACGTTATTGCCTGTTGTCATACGAGGCGACCACTCGTCGCCGCCATCGCTTCCCATCAGAATAGCGTTGTCGCTGATGGGAAGCGCAACGTGCATGATTTTGTTCATAAAGGGTGCCGGAACTACCAGATCATCTTGTTGTGGCATATCGCTGAAACGCTCCAAACGTGAAATTTTAGCGTTAAATACTTGTTCGTAGTAGTGGAATGCATCTTCACATGTACCCGGAAATGCCAGATACGGATTGATATTGATCATATAAAATGAAAATTAAAGGGGTTTATTCGTCGTCTCGTTTTACTCTCAAATATAATTCCAATTTGGCCTATTTTAAAACATTCCGGCTGAAATAATTTCAAATAGCCCGGTTTGTGTTTTTTGGGGGGGGGCGAAGCAGTCATAACAGTTCCGCTAAAACTGAACCACGTCGATGTAATCTGAAAATATCTTTTCCTTCTACTGTGCTGTTAAATCAGAGAAGTTATTTCACGACGTTTACTATGTGTTGCAGTAAGGCATCCAATGAATCGAAAGTCGGTACCTTGTATTTTTCGGCAACAATGTCCACATTTCCTTTTCGCCAATACCCTTCGGGGCAAACCACCATCAGTTTTCCTGTACGGGCATATAAGCCCAGTTCCAGAAGACTGACCGGACTTTGAGAACCTGGTGCGAAGTACATGATGATGATATCGGCAGCTTCTAACGCCGAAAGTTCCCATTCTACCTGTTGGCGAAAGTTCGGATCATTGCTTGTAGGTTTCCACTCTTTGTTCCAGTCATCGCGGCGGGGATTGAGTAAAATGACATTCTTCCCGGTAAGGGCTTCGGTCACGCGGGCCTGCCAATCGACCGCATTACCCATGTCGATGCTTCCACCCAGAAAAATTTTGGTTCGCATATCATGAGATGGAATCGCATTGGGTGATTTGATGACAAGATTGTGCCGCTGTGCCTGTGTGAACAGACAACCGCATGTAATTATCAAGCAAATAAAGAATCTTCGTATTGTCATATTGCAGGCTATTTCTCGGGGCTCACTTTGATTTCGGTTAATGGCGCTCCGTTTCGATCCTTATAAAGGCAAGAAATGGTAATGTGATTTCGTTTGAAGAACTCCGCTTGCGGGTATTTTTCAATTCCATGATGTACAAGCGGTTCCAGATAATTCTTCAAATCGGTAATATTCACGGAATCCTTAACTATATTTGTAATTGTGTAGCTGAAACGAAACTCTTTGTCGTCGACCGAGGTGTTGTCAAAGCGGGTCAGCTTATCGACCATAAGCGGGCAGTGGCGGTTAAATTCGTTGGAGATTTGCAGTAAGGTGGTTTCGGTCGATGGGGGTAAAACCCATCGTTGCATTAGCAGTGCAAAAGCAATTCCTATGACGGCTCCGATTACTGCCGTTGCGATTGTGCGATGCTTCATTTATTGATATAGTTGCAAAATTGGTCGAAAACGGTACGAAACGCGGTATCCACTTTGTCGCGGATATTCTCTTTGTTGGCAAAGGGACTTTCGTGCGTGTACGGATAGTTGAAATCGGTTACGATAACTTCGGTCGGAATGTCGTGAGCAGCCCCTTTCAATGTGTTTACCACATCGTAGGCCGGTATTACCTTGTCTTGCTCCAGCGCAATGGCAAAAACCTGCGAACTGATTTCGCGGAATCGTTTTTCTCGTTCTAATCGTTTTACCTTGAAGTCGAGCATCATGCGAAATGAAGCTCCCTCCTCATGCTCTTCCAGATAGTGGTATAGTCGTTTTTCGCGTTTCAGATGGCTCTCGAGGTGTTCTACCAGATAAGAATAGAGGGCGACATTGGCTTCGCTGTCAAGAATGGCTTTCGAGACGGGGGTGAGCCGGTTGAATGTGGGACCTCCGCAAAATGCCAATAGCTTGGCATTGGTAAAGTATCCTTTGGGATTGGTGAGTTTTAATATTTCGGAGAGAAAGGTGCCGATTGAATAGGAAAAGAAATGAAATTGCATCTCCGGATTTAACGGAGCGTATTTTCCAGCTTTCACTTCGTCGATAAATTGTACAATGTCGTAGTAGGTTTGCAGCCCCGACCAGATAAACCGCTGGGGTTTGGATTGCACGCGGGTGCTGATAGCCACGTTGGAGAATGTAGATTGCAATAAATCTGGGAAATGTTCTTTGCGGCATTGGCTGACGCTATGCATCAGACGACGATCGCTCCAGGCCGAGAGTGCACGGTTCATGTGAAAAGCCATCGGGCAGAGTACCACGCAGCGATGTGTCTCTTTGGCAAGATGGTATGCCCAGGGAAGATATTTGGACCACGATTTTTCGTTGAATCCGTGCATCAATAAAATGGCCTCTTTCTCATTGCGTTGCTGTTTCGGAATAAAGATGTGAAAGTTAAACTCTTTATTTTCATTTACTTCCGAGTCGATCAGGTCGAGACCCTCTTCCGTGTACCCAAGATCTGTTTTGAAAATTTCGTCGTGAAAATCGATGCCGTGTTCCTTGCAGTACAACTGTTTGTTCCCTTGCAGAATAGTCCAGTTGGCCGATTTGAAAGTTTGATTTTGTACGGAGACAAATTCATCTATCTCTATTTTCGTTTCGTGTGGGTTGACTTTTGCCTCCAATAAATTATACAAATCTAAATAGTCCATGAGATTTCGGTAATATAAATTAAATACAACAAGTCTGAAAATCGGATATTTTTCTGATCCCATTGCAAAGTTACCCATTTATAACGGGAATAACCAAAATTTATTCCCCGGTGAA
>CAZFTY010000186.1:0-5493 GCA_964521835.1 uncultured Microbacter sp. | reverse complement strand
AATCCTGAAAGGTCACTGATAACCTCCTCTTTTACACCTTTTTAAGAAAATCTTGGAGTCCCATAGTTTTTATTTTTGATGGTTGTTATAAGGCAAAGATAAAGATTATTTTTAAAAAATATTCGGTTTAACAAAGAATTTGCCAAAATGTAATAACCCCGACCATACCTTAAATATGAGCTTAAAATCATATCTTTGCGGCTTCAAAAAAAGACCCTTTATTTTATGATTACTGTTGACGGACTAACCGTAGAATTCAGCGGAGCGACGCTGTTCAAAGACATCTCTTTCTCTATCAACGAAAAAGACCGAATAGCCCTGATGGGCAAAAACGGTGCCGGAAAATCGACACTTCTGAAGATTTTGGCCGGAGCTCAAAAAGCTACCCGTGGAAAAGTATCTGCTCCTAAAGATACGGTCATCGCTTATTTACCACAGCATTTGATGACGGAAGACAACCGTACTGTTTTTGATGAAGCTGCCAGGGCTTTTGCCTCTATTTTTGATATGGAGCAGCGCATCAATGAAATAAATGAACAGTTGGCCACGCGCACCGATTACGAATCGGAGAGTTATTATCAGCTGATCGAAGAGGTTTCGGCTTTGAGCGAACGGTTTTATTCCATCGAAGAGATAAACTACGACGCGGAAGTAGAAAAGACCTTGTTGGGTCTTGGATTCATGCGAGAAGACTTTACCCGCCCTACAAACGAGTTTAGCGGCGGCTGGCGGATGCGTATCGAACTGGCCAAAATTTTGCTGCAAAAGCCGGATCTTATCTTATTGGATGAGCCTACCAATCACCTCGATATTGAATCGATTCAGTGGCTCGAAGATTTTCTGGTGAATAATGCCAAAGCGGTTATCGTTATTTCGCACGACCGCGCTTTTGTCGATAACATTACCACACGCACCATCGAGGTAACCATGGGGCGTATTTACGATTACAATGTCAATTATTCCAAATATCTGGTACTGAGAAAGGAACGCCGCGAGCAACAGCAGAAACAATGGGAAGAACAACAAAAGATGATTGCCGAAACCCAGGAGTTCATAGAACGTTTCAAAGGAACCTATTCCAAAACACTGCAGGTACAATCGCGGGTAAAAATGTTGGAAAAGCTGGAACTTGTCGAGGTCGACGAGGAAGATACCTCGGCACTCCGTTTACGTTTTCCGCCATCGCCACGCTCGGGGAGTTATCCCGTTATTTGCGAGGGAGTCGGTAAAAATTACGGCGACCATGTAATCTTCTCAAACGCCAATTTTATCATTGAACGGGGCGAGAAGGTGGCATTTGTTGGTAAAAACGGCGAAGGAAAATCGACGATGGTGAAGTGTATCATGAACGAAATCAGCCATGACGGTACCCTCACGCTGGGGCACAACACCATGATAGGCTATTTTGCGCAAAACGAAGCGTCGATGCTGGACGAGAACATTACTGTGTTTCAAACTATCGACGATATTGCCAAAGGGGATGTGCGTACCAAGATCAAGGATTTTCTCGGAGCGTTTATGTTCGGCGGTGACGACATCAACAAAAAGGTGAAAGTGCTGTCGGGTGGGGAGCGTACCCGTTTGTCCATGATTAAGCTGTTGCTCGAACCGGTCAATCTCCTGATTCTCGATGAGCCTACCAATCATTTGGATATGAAGACAAAAGATATTCTGAAAAGTGCGTTGCAGGAGTATGACGGTACATTGATTCTGGTATCGCACGACCGTGATTTTCTGGATGGATTGGCACATAAGGTGTATGAGTTCGGCAATAAAAAAGTAACCGAACACTTAGAAGATATCAAAGGTTTTCTGGAAAAGAAAAAGATGGAAAATTTGCGCGAACTGGAGAAGAAAAATTGAGGAATGAAGCATCGGTGAATGAATTGAAAAGCCGTTCGGAATACTTGACCGAAACTTGCTTTTGCCTTAATTTTTGCTTAACTTTGTACTTTAATTTGAGATAGAAGAGTATAAATATAAAACATTAACAGATAGATGATTACGACTGAACAACTGAAAGCAGTGTCAGAACGCGAGGACGCGTTGAGGAGGTACCTTTGACGTCGATAATAAAATAATACAACTCGAAGAAGAAGAACTGCGTACTCATGCCGAGAATTTTTGGGAAGATCAAAAGGCTGCCGAGGCGCAAATGAAGAAAATTCGCGAAATAAAAGTCTGGGTAGAAGGTTATAACGAGGTGCATAATGCTATCGGTGAACTGGAACTGGCTTTTGATTTTTTCAAAGAAGGTGTAGCCGACGAGGCAGAGGTAGATACTGCCTATGCAAAATCGTTACAACTGATTGAAGATCTCGAAATGCGCAATATGTTGCGTCGCGAAGAAGACAAATTTGGTGCGGTTATAAAAATTGTAGCCGGTGCCGGTGGTACCGAAGCGCAGGACTGGGCCGATATGTTGTTCCGCATGTACCAACGCTGGTGCGAACGCCAGAATTATAAGTGCGAGATCACTAACTTTCAGGAAGGTGATGAAGCCGGTATCAAAACCGTGACCATGCATGTGGATGGTGAGATGGCGTATGGCTACCTGAAGTGTGAAAACGGAGTGCACCGCTTGGTGCGTGTTTCGCCTTTCAATGCTCAGGGCAAGCGCATGACCTCGTTTACCTCCGTTTTTGTGGTACCTTTGGTAGACGATACGATTGAAATTGAAGTTAATCCGGCTAACCTTAGCTGGGATACATTTCGTTCGAGTGGTGCCGGTGGACAGAATGTAAATAAGGTGGAAACCGGAGTACGTTTGCACTACAAATTCACCAATCCGGTAACAAACGAACCGGACGAAATCGTGATTGAGAACACCGAGAGCCGTTCGCAGTTTGGCAATAAGGATAATGCAATGCGTTTGCTGAAATCGCAGTTGTACGAACTGGAACTTGAAAAACGTCGCGCCGAATCGGCCAAGGTGGAAGCCGGAAAGAAGAAGATAGAGTGGGGATCTCAGATCCGAAGCTATGTATTCGACGACCGTCGTGTAAAAGATCACCGGACAAACTATCAGACCTCTAACGTAGGTGCCGTGATGGATGGCGATATCGATGCGTTCATCAAAGCCTACCTGATGGAATTCGGAGGCGAATAGCCTCTCAATGTGCTAATTGGTTAATGTGCCAATATGCTAATTGATTCTGCAATAGCAGATAAATTGTAAATCGTAAATAATTAAATTGTAAATAAAATAGGTATTATGAGTAAGAAAGCTATGCTGATGATCCTCGATGGCTGGGGAATCGGCAATAAATCGAAAGCCGACGTTATCTCTGAAACGCCGACTCCATACTGGGATTATTTAGTGTCAACCTATCCTAACTCGCAATTGCAGGCATCGGGTGAAAATGTCGGTTTGCCCGACGGTCAGATGGGTAACTCCGAAGTGGGTCACCTCAATATCGGTGCCGGACGCGTGGTATATCAGGATTTGGTGAAAATCAATATTGCCTGTCGCGACAATTCTATTTTGAAGAATCCGGAGATTGTAAAGGCATACGAGTATGCAAAAGCTAACGACAAGAAGATCCACTTGCTGGGTTTGGTATCCAATGGTGGGGTACACAGTTCGTTGGATCATCTTTTCAAACTGACTGATATCGCAAAGCATTATGGTGTGGACAAAACCTATGTTCACTGCTTTATGGACGGTCGTGATACCGATCCACGCAGCGGAAAAGGGTTTATCGAAGCGCTCGACAATCACCTGAAAACTACCACCGGTAAAATCGCATCTATCATTGGCCGTTATTATGCAATGGATCGCGATAAACGCTGGGAGCGCGTGAAAGAGTCGTACGACCTGATGGTGGAAGGCAAAGGAACTCCTGCTACCGATGCTGTTGCAGCTGTACAGGCTTCGTATGATAACGGTGTTACCGACGAATTTATCAAACCGATCGTGTTGACCGATGCTGCCGGAGCTCCTCTGGCAAAAATCGAAAGCGGCGACGTGGTGATCTTCTTTAACTTCCGTAACGACCGTGCCAAAGAGTTGACCATTGTGCTGACTCAGCAGGATATGCCGGAGGCAGGAATGCACACCATTCCTTTGCACTATTACACAATGACTCCGTACGATGCCAAATTCCAGGGGTTGCACATTTTGTTCGACAAGGATAACGTGCACAATACGCTGGGCGAAATCGTATCGAAAGAGGGTTTGAAGCAGTTGCGTATTGCAGAGACCGAAAAATATGCTCACGTTACCTTCTTCTTCTCCGGCGGTCGCGAAGCCGAATTCGATGGCGAAGAGCGTATCTTGATCCCTTCTCCGAAGGTGGCAACATACGATTTGCAACCGGAAATGAGCGCTTTCAAAGTGGCCGACGCTTTGACAGAGGCTATCAACACACAGAAATTCAATTTTATAGCTGTGAATTTTGCGAACGGCGATATGGTAGGTCATACCGGCGTATACGAAGCCATTGAAGCGGCTGTTAAGGCTGTTGACAAATGTCTGAACCAGGTGGTCGAAGCAGCTAAAAAGAATGGCTACGAAGTAATCATCATTGCAGACCACGGAAATGCTGATAACGCTGTAAATGCCGATGGTTCGCCCAACACGGCTCACTCGTTGAATCCCGTTCCTTTTGTGTATGTATCCGATAAAAAGGAGGCAAAAGTTGAGAACGGTATTTTGGCCGATGTAGCTCCTTCTCTTTGCGGTTTGCTGGGTATTGCTCAGCCTGCCGAAATGACAGGAAAGAACCTGATTCATTAATTCGAATCGATAACACAACTCCCTTCTTTGATAATATTTCAGGGAAGGGAGTTTTTTATGGCAATTTTTGACCTATAACTGCGTTATAATTGACATAGCAATTAATCAGATGAAGCGAATTTTATTAATTCTGACCTGTTCTTGTTTGTTGGCAGGAACTATTTACGCCGAAGAGGATTACCATGAATCGGATCAACGAAAATGGCACTATGGCTTTACGCTTGGAATAAATTCGTATGGTTTTGCAGTGACTCCCCGTGATCCGAAATTGGTGGGGATTCAGGTATCTTCCTTTACTCCCGGCTTTACGGTTGGTATTATCGGTGATTTGCGGTTGAATAATTTCTTTAATCTCCGCTTTACCCCTTCGCTGAATTTTACGCAACGAACGATACTGTATCAGGACTTGACTACAGCTACCCCTTGGCCGGATCAGACTATACAATCTACATTCGTTACATTACCTTTATATATCAAGTATCGTTCTGTTTGGTATAACCGTACCCGCCCGTATCTGATTGCTGGCGGAGGAATTGATTGTGATTTACAACGATCCAAAGATGTAAATGTCTACCTGAAAACGTATAGCCCGTTTATCGCCTTTGGCATGGGATGCGACATCTATTTCGATTTTTTCCGTTTGTCGCCGGAGTTCAAATTTTGTCTGGGAATGAGCAATGTAGTGACTCCCTTGTATGACAGAAATGCAAGTGGCTTTACCTCGGAGCAACGGCGATATACCGACGCCATTTCCC
>CAZFTY010000185.1:0-5515 GCA_964521835.1 uncultured Microbacter sp. | reverse complement strand
AAGGTCATCCATGATATGGGCTTTGACAGTTACCTGCAGATTGCTATTGCTGTAAGCGGCGACTATATAGCTTTGCCAACATCGAATGAATGGGCGGCCGGAGCTGCATCCGAAATTAAATATTACAACCGTAAGACAGGAACATATGCAGGGACTATGAATGTTTCGGGTGCCAATGGTATTTATGCTATTGCTAATGACAGCAAAGGGCACATTATTGGAATCAACAATTTATATGCAGGAAATAATGTTTGTCTGTACCGGTGGGATAATGTTACCTCAGCGCCTAAATTACTTGCAAGAAGTACCGATTGGTCCTGTGTGAACAGCGGTTTTTATGGACGCAAGCTTTCTGTGTATGGCGATTTGGATGGTGATGCCGTTATTATGTCAACAACAGATGGAACAAATGGCGGTGGTGGCCCGAACCGTATCCTGAAGTGGGTGGTTAAAAACGGCGCATTGGTATCGCAGGATCCTCAGTCGTTTGTCTATTCAAAGGCGTGGGGTTATGTGGCTAAGGCAACACCTACGGGCCCGGAAGCTACCGATAACTATTTTATATGTTCAAATTTGCCGGTTTACATGAATTATCTCAATGGTAGCACAAATGCATTAGTGTCTTCTTTCAGTCAGAATTATTTGCCTTCTATGAGAGATGCAACACCAGCATTAACCTATTTTGAATTTAACAACGCAAAATATGCAGCCATTATTGATGCGAGTTCATATAGTAGTGCCATGAATATTTTCAACATTACAGATCCGTCGAAAATGGGAACATCGAGTAGCAGTAGTTCGTATTCATCATTCAGGGTGTTTAGCGGTGACAATGATTATATCTTAACATCTGCCGATCCTAACTGGAATATTACAGGCGATATTGCCGTTGGTCCGGTTTCTGCGGATGGTTATACGATTATTGTTTATTTCCTGGCAACTAATGGTGGCGTAGCGGCTTATGAACTAAACTGTATTGACCCGACAAAAATTTAGCAATAGGATAGGATATTTAATAGCAGGCCATTCCCGGCCGGCTATTAAGTATCTTTGTCTATTTAGTGAGGCACAAAAAGATTCATGAGTAGTAAAAGATAATTGTAAACGGATAAAAATGAAGAATAAACTGTTGTTCGCTATTTTATTAATGGCATGTTTTCAGATGCTGGTCATCGCGTGTGGAAAATCGGATATAACATTACCCCCCGATAAATCGAAGCCAGATCCAGGTACCTCTACATCCGATACTGCCATTGTCAACATGTTTAATAAAACGCCGGTTATTGTTTGGATCGAAGCATCCGCCAATTTTGCACGATTGGGAACGGCAGATAAGATGGCTGCAATCTTTCAAAAGCTGGCAGATATGGGTGCAAAAGGGATTGTGCTGGATGTGAAAGGAATTCCCGGTTTGGTAAGTTACAATTCGCAAATTGCGCAACAACTGAAAAACTGGAATGGCTATACCCAGGCCAATGAGTTTGATTATCTGCAGAATGCAATTGTAGAAGCGAAAAAGAAGGGACTGAAAGTTTTTGTTTCGATGAGTGTATTTGCCGAAGGAATGAATTATTATGGCGTCAAATACGGGAAGGTGTTCAATGATCCTTCTTTCTCTGCAATTCAGAGTCAGGTGATGACAGCCATGGGGACGGTACAAAATATCACGGATGTTTATTCGTACGGAATGCTCAACCCCCTTCAACCGCTGGCGCAGAGTTATGAATTGTCGCTTATCAAAGAGGTGGTAGCCAATTATAATATTGATGGTTTTGTTCTCGATTATTGCCGATACTATGATCTTTGTGCCGATTTTTCCGATTATTCACTGGCTAAATTTAAAGACTGGGCAGGTTTGTCGGATGTTAAGGCGACGGATATCGTTCAGTCCTGGACTACCTCTAATGGTTCGGTAGTGCCGAATGTTACCGGCCCGCAATATAAAAAATGGCTGGAATTCAGGGCGCAGACCATACATGATTTTGTTTCGGTGGCCCGGGATGCGGTAAAAGCCATTAAACCTCATTTGGCCTTTTGCTCGTATTCAGGAGCATGGTATGATTCTTACTATAATGTTGGCGTGAATTGGGCAAGCAAAACGTATGATCCGTCTTCGGAATTTTCATGGGCAACATCGACCTATAAAAATACCGGTTACGCCGAATTGCTGGATATGTTTATGACGGGTAATTATACACCGGCACTTACAGGAGCCGGATGGTGGACGGTGCAGGGACAGATTGACGGAGCCAACAGGGTATTGAAAAATGCGAATATTCACTATGGAGCAATCGATATTGGTAATACTACCTGGTCGGATCTTCCGAATATGAAAAATTCGATTGTGATGCTGTTGCAGCAAACAAAAGGCGTTATGCTGTTTGATCTTGTGCATATCGATGATCCGAAAGCCAATCAGTTCAATAAGCAATTGTATGACGATGTCAAATCCGCAATCTCTCAGGGGTTGACTGCAAAATAAGCAATATCGTTCATGAGGCATATGTAGAATTGGAAAAATGGATATTTCAAAAAATCTCATACAGCAGCGATTTACCGCTCTCGATATTTTTCGGGGGATGACGGTTTGTTTTATGATTATTGTCAATACTCCGGGTAATGGCGCAACGACTTACTGGCCTTTGCTTCATGCCGATTGGCACGGGTTTACACCTACCGATCTGGTATTTCCCTCTTTCCTTTTTGCCGTGGGCAACGCGTTGAGTTTTGCCATGAAGAAGTGGGGCAATATGTCGCAGGGAGAGGTGGTATACTCCATTCTGAAACGGACGTTCCTCATCTTTCTGATGGGGTACCTGATGTATTGGTTTCCATTTTTTACGTTTGATGCTCAATCGCACCTGATGCTTTCTCCCATCGCGCATACCCGCATTATGGGTGTGTTGCAACGTATTGCGCTCTGCTATGGTATCGTAGCGCTGCTGGTCTATTTCTTCGATAAAAAAATAACGATCCGAATAAGTATCGCTTTATTGTTCGTCTATTGGGCGCTGCTCTATTTCTTTGGAGTACAGGGCGCAGAATACACCAAAACGGGCAATGCTGTACTTCGTCTTGATTCGGCTTTATTAGGAACCAACCACCTGTATACCGGCGAAGGTTTTCCGTTCGATCCGGAAGGGTTGTTGAGTACGTTGTCCGCTATTTTTAATGTGGTGGCAGGTTTTGCCGTTGGTAGTTTCTTGCAGAAAAAAGGAATATCGTTTGAGGCTATTGCCAAGATATTACTTGCCGCATGTGGCCTGTTGTTTCTGGCCTATTGCTGGAACGATTTTCTTCCGGTCAATAAAAAACTCTGGACCAGTTCTTATGCTTTATTGACGGTCGGATTGGATTGTATCTTGTTATCGTTTGTTATTTTCATTGTGGATTTTGTAAAATTTACCCGGGGATCCTATTTCTTTCAGGTATTCGGGCGAAATCCGCTGTTTATTTACCTGCTCGCCGAACTGGGAGTGACGGTAATGTTCCTCGTTCCGGTTGGAAGTGAACCACTTTACGGCTGGCTTTACAATCATATTTTTATCCATGCCGGAGCCTATTTCGGTTCATTCCTGTTTGCCATTTGGTGGATGCTCACCTGCTGGTTAGTGGGCCTGTTGCTCGACAAGAAAAAGGTCTACATCAAATTGTAGGCGTGAATAATAAACATTATACTGATAGTTGATTCTGTTGTTGTGATTAATGACCTTTTTCCCAAGGAGAAAGGAAACGCCTCCGTGAAATCAGTGAAGACTGCTTATTTTCAAGACTAAGCCCCTCTCTTTGGGAGAGGGGTTGGGGAGAGGTAAAATACTTAAATTGGAAACGAAATTAAAATGTATCATGTCTAATATTGCATCGAAATGGGTGTTCGTTGTAATGATGTTGCTGCTGTGCGGAATGAATGTCAGGGCAGTAGAACTGAAACTGAAAGGAACGGTTTTGTGCAATGGCGAGGGAATTGCCGGGGTGGAAGTCACCGATGGCAATGCCTGTACGCTGACCGATAGCAAAGGTCGTTATCGCCTGACATCGGAACATGCGCGCTTTGTTTATATATCTACTCCGGCCGGTTATCTTGCTCCCCGGATCAAATCGCTTCCGGTCTTTTATAAGCAAATAGAAAACGGTATTGCGAAGTATGATTTCGCGCTCGAAAAGAATCCGAAGGACGATACGCATCATGTTTTTCTGGCACAGGCCGATGTACAACTGATCGACACCGCTTGTTTGCGGCAGTACAACGCGATGATTCCCGACTGTATCGATCTGATTAATCAGAACCGGGAGCCGGATGTCTTTGGTGTCGATTGCGGAGACATTGTGGGCGATACGCACGGCCTGTATCCCGGCTATCTGAAGGCTGCCGACCGTATGGATGTTCCCGTGTTCCGGGCTATTGGCAACCACGATATGGACTATTTCGGTCGCTCGCACGAGACCTCGACCCACACGTTCGAGGATTGGTTTGGCCCCACTCGTTTCTCTTTCAACAAGGGAAAAGCGCACTATATCGTTATCGACAATAACTTTTTTATCGGCCGCGACTACTTCTACATGGGCTATGTGGATGAAAAAACGTTTCACTGGCTGGAACAGGATCTGTCGTATGTGCCGAAAGGTTCTACGGTTTTCCTGATTATGCATATTCCCACGCGTTTGAACGAGCAGAAACAGCAATTCGCTTATACCTACTCCAATGTGGCCGATCAAACGGTCAATTACCCTGCGTTGTATGAGATGTTGAAGCCATTCAAAACGCATATTATCGATGGTCACATGCACTACAACCTTACGATGGTGCAGTCGTCCACGATGATCGAACACAATACCGGTGCAGTGTGTGGAACCTGGTGGCTGACCGATATCTGCCTTGACGGCACGCCGCGTGGTTATGGCGTTTACGAGGTGAACGGCGACAGCGTATCGTGGTATTACAAAAGTGCCGGTTACCCCCGCGATTATCAGATGCGGGTTTATCCGGCCGGATCGGTTGCAGCTTATCCCAACGACATTAGTGCCAACGTGTGGAACTGGGATTCGGCATGGAAGGTGGAGTGGAGCGAGAATGGGGTGAGGCAGGGCGAGATGACTCGTTTTACCGGCAGTGATCCCGACGCGGCGGCTTTTTGCTCCGATAAAAAACAGGTAAAATACGACTGGATATCGGTCTTTTCCACCGATCATCTGTTCAGGGCAACGCCACACGATAAAAATGCCCGGATCGAGGTGAAAGTGACCGATCGTTTCGGGAATGTTTACCGGCAGAAATTGAATCATTGATTAACTCAACTCTGCATGAGTAAGTGACAATAAAATGGAATAGGTTTGTTTTTTTAAGTCGTTGGCAAAACCAGACCCGAAGGAACAAACATCAAATTCCAAACCGACGAAAAGCTGTTTGAGTGAGTAGGCCATCTACTGAAGTTTATAATTGAGACAATGTTTTATGGCCGCGCGAACGAGTTCTTTCCGTCACTGTTTTTGCTTACTTTTTGCGCCAAAAAGTAAG
>CAZFTY010000184.1:0-5516 GCA_964521835.1 uncultured Microbacter sp. | reverse complement strand
AATGCCGCGTCGCCGGTGGTCGGCGTGATCGGGGCGGGTAATTACGCGCGTTCAAGGTTATTCGGGGCGCGTCGTTGCCCGGGATCCCGGTGGAGTGCCGGTGCGGCTGTTGATCCCGTTCCTTCGGGGGATGCCCGCAAAGCATACAACATTCTCGAACACATTCACTCTTCCAGCGATGTGGAGACCGAATTGCTGAAAGGCGAAGCGCTGTTGCGCTTAAATCACGAATCGGAAGCTCATCTCATATTTGCCCGGCTGGCCGACAACACCACGTCGGATCTTGCAACTCTCTGCTTCGACATCGCGCATGTTTACATCTCCAACGGATACTATAAACGGGCTTTGATCTACCTTGAAAAAGGATTGACAGAAGACCCGAAGGATATCGATCTTTTGCAGGATGCCGCATTCTGCTACGAACAGATCGACAAGCCCGATACGGCTATCGGTTATTACAACCGCATTATCGATGTCGACGCCTACTCTCTCGAGTCGTGGTTCAATCTGGGGTTGGCCTACTACAATCAGGAGAATTACCAGCTGGCACTCGACGCATTCGATTTTGTAACGGTTATCGACGAAACCGATCTGGGCGGTTGGCTTCAGAAAGGCAACACACTCTTTCACCTCAACCGTTTTCAGGAATCGCTCGAATGTTATCGCCGTTGCGAAAGCACGGTAGCATACCCCGATCTTTTACAGATTTTCATGGGCGAGTGTTACGAGAAATTAGACGATTATACCAATGCCCAAAAATGCTACGAACGAGCTCTGGAGATCAATCCTCAAAATTCCGAAGCCTGGTCTGGACTGGGAATTTGCGGTCTTGAACTCGACACTCCGGAAAAGAGCATCGAATACCTGCGGAAATCATTAGATCTGGATGCGGAAAATTTTGAAACGTGGGTATATCTGGCGGAAGCTTATGTCAACACCAATCAGGTGAGTGACGCCGAAAAAGCATACAAGAAATCGCTCAAACTGGAACAACAGCAACCCGACACATGGGTGGCACTGGGCAATATTTATGTCGATACGGCCTTTTACCAATCGGCATTGGATTGTTACCTCGAAGCATACAACCAAGACAATTCGCTGGAAAACATCAATCTGCTTTTAGCAATCGCATACTATAAACTTGGAGAGGTTGAGAAGGCGCTACCCTTATTACGCCATGCCCTGACATTAAATCCGGATGCCTCCTCGCTGTTTTTAGACATTTGTCCGGAAGCAAAAGAGTTGTTATACAAGTAAAAAAAACGACAAACCATTTTATCACCGTGCCCACATCACACCGCACAAGGAGTCGGGCACTAAACAATCAAAGATTTTATTTTCATGGGAATTACCGAACGTATTGCCGCAGTAGCCGTAACCATTATAAGTGCGAGTGCATACCCCGGCATTTTTGTTTTAATGATGCTCGAAAGCATGTTTTTCCCGGTTCCAAGTGAAGCTGTCATGCCATTTGCCGGTTTTCTTATTGTCGATGGCACCTTAACCTGGACGGGAACCATTCTGTTTGCCACCCTCGGAAGCTTAGCCGGCTCCATTATTTCGTATACCATCGGATACTACGGAGGCAAGACATTCATTATTAAATTCGGCAGGTTTTTCCTCCTCAAAGAAAAGCACCTCGACATGTCGGAGCGTTTTTTCACCCGTCATGGACAGATTACCATTTTTGCCTCCCGCTTCATTCCGGTTGTCCGTCACTTTATAAGCATCCCCGCCGGTGCCGGAAAAATGAATTTTATCCGGTTTTGCATCTACACCGTTCTGGGAGCCGGTATCTGGAATACTTTTCTTACCTATCTCGGCTACAAACTGAAACAAAACTGGGACAGCGTGATGCACTACAGCCATTACATCGACACCGGAGTGCTTGTGGTGCTCATCATTGCGCTGGGATATTATATCTACAAAATTTATAAGAACCTGACGAAGAAAGCTGAAAATTAATCACACCTCTCAAGCATGAAATCGTATGGAAAGAGCTTTGGTTTGAGGCGACGCAACGTCGGCAGTTTATCAACATCACTCCTCAGGTAGAGCTTTGCCTGCGCGAAAGCGGCATCCGGGAGGGATTGGTACTGGTCAATGCGATGCACATTACAGCCAGCGTTTTCATCAACGACGACGAAAGCGGCCTGCATCACGACATGGAGGTCTGGCTTGAGAAGCTGGCTCCCGAGAAACCTTACAGCCAATACCGTCACAATGGTTTTGAAGATAATGCCGATGCTCACCTTAAACGTCAGATTATGGGCCGTGAGGTGGTAGTGGCAGTCACGCAGGGTCAGCTCGACTTCGGGCCGTGGGAACAGATCTTCTACGGCGAGTTCGACGGCAAAAGAAGAAAACGTGTTCTGGTAAAGATTATCGGAGAATAAATTCATTTCTGTTATGCAATCCTTTCTGTTTGGCCGTTTTTCAGTTCTGCTTACCGGATGCGTTCTGGCTCTTTTTATCGCCTCATGCCGACAACAGCCTCAAATGCCGGCCAACGTTCCGACACCCGATCAGGAGAAGGAGAACCTTATCGCGCTCAATAAGGCTATTGTCAGCAACGAGAATCGTCAAATAGAGCAATACATTGCAAAGAAGCATTTAAAATTAGCCAAAGACAGCCTCGGGTTCTGGTGCTCCGACTTTCTGAAAGAGAGGAAAGCGATAACCAAATCGCAACCGACTGTAACCTACCAATACTCCATCACACTGCTCGATGGCAGACGCTGCTATTCAAACTTGAACTCACCCCGTCGAACAACAATTCGTTTGGGTAAAGGTGAAAGTTTTACCGGACTCGACATGGCGCTGTGCAAGATGAATGCCGGTGAGCAGGCCGATTTCATTTTTCCTTCCATACTGGCCTACGGAGTAAGTGGCGACGGCCACCGGATACCACCCTACTCGCCCTTAGTTTGCACCGTCAAACTACTCAGCTGCACGGACAACCGGTAGTCTACACGCCGACACCCGACATACATTCTAAAGTCTCCATTTTATAACGCTTTACACAGGAACAAGCAACATTTTTAGGCAAACAGCGTTATTAATAGTACATTTGCAATACAAATCCTCCTGCGAGCCTCGTATGAAGCAACGATTACGAAACATATTCCTCTTATTCTTAGCCATCTCTTTGGTTGTCGGCTGCTCGACATCCAAAAATACATGGCTGACCCGTAACACCAATGCATTTACCACCCGTTACAATATTTATTTCAATGGTTATCAGGCCTACAAAGAGGGCATCGATGCCATAAATAAAGCACAAAAAGATAATTATTCACAAATACTACCCATGTATCCTATCAGCCAACACCGTAATGCCGATGTTGGTAAATCGAAAATGGATATTACCATCGAAAAATGCCGGAAGGCCATTAAACTGAAATCCATCAAGGCCAAACCGAAAAAAGACTTCTCCAAAAGAAAAGATCCCGACTACATCGCATTCATGAATAAGGAGGAGTATAACCCGATGGTTTTACGCTCATGGTTACTACTGGCTCAGGCCGAATTCCACAAAGCCGATTTTCTGGGCGCGATGGGTACGTATGCCTACATCATCAAACATTTCGGTTCCGATGCCGACATTGCCAACGAAGCCCAAATCGGACGATCGCGATGTTTTGCCGAAATGGGTTGGAATTACGAAGCCGAAGATGCTCTGAATAAAGTCGACACAAAAAACGCCCTCAACAAGCGACTGAATGGGCTCTACGCGGCAGCCAAAGCCGATTTATTATTGAAAGAGAAGCATTATGCCGAGGCTATTCCTTTTTTGAAAATAGCGGCCGAAAACGAAAGTAATCGCCTTTTGAACGCACGTTTCAATTTCATTTTAGGACAGTTATGCGCCCAATCCAATGACAAAGCAACCGCTTTCGCCGCCTTTACAACAGCCATCCGGCTGAGTACCACCTACACAATGGAGCTGGCAGCACGGCTGCAGCGAGCCCAAATAGCCGGTGATAAAACGGAAAAAGTATTGGCCGAACTCCAGAAAATGGCACGATCAAATCGAAACAAAGAGTATGTCGACCAGATTTACGTTGTGATAGGCAATATTTATCTGAATAACAACCAGAAAAGCAAAGCAATCGAAAACTATCTGGCCGCCATCAACTCGAAGACCCCCGACAATCAGGATAAAATGACGGCCAACATCCAACTGGGAGATCTCTACTACAACGAGCAAGCTTATCTGAAGGCACAACCGTGCTATTCGGCAGCGGCAAAACAGATCAAAAACGACAACGATGATTTCGAGCGGGTAACCAAACGTGCCGAAGTTTTAAACGAGCTCGCAGGTTACAGCAATACCGTTCATTTGCAAGACAGTTTGCAAGCTCTTGCAAACCTACCGGAACAACAACGCTTGATTGCTGTAAACAAAATAATTGCAACTATCAGAAAGTCGGAACAAGATGCGGAAAAAGCCCAGATGGAGGCACAACAACAGCAGCAGCTTCTTATTCAGCAAGCCAACAACAGCGGTTTTATGAACGGTCAAAACACCCCAACGCCTACAGCATCAAACAATAGCTGGTATTTTTACAATCCGGCCACAGTTCAGACCGGCATTTTGCAATTCCAACAATTATGGGGTACCCGGAAGCTGGAAGACGACTGGCGCAGAACGGACAAAACCTCCATCAGCAGCGATTTACCATCGGTTACTCA
Source organism: uncultured Microbacter sp. (assembly GCA_964521835.1). Classification (GTDB taxonomy): domain Bacteria; phylum Bacteroidota; class Bacteroidia; order Bacteroidales; family Paludibacteraceae; genus Microbacter. The sequence goes on along the minus strand of CAZFTY010000184.1, from coordinate 821 downwards.
AGCCACAGCTACCGACCAACCGATAAAAGCTATGACCGAAGAGGATAAATACAAACCCGAATTCTATCTGGCACAGCTACCCACAACACCTGCCGACATAGCCAAATCGAATGGAATGATAAGCAAGGCATTATTCAATATGGGGCAACTCTACGAACGTAAATTAGAAGACGAGCCCATGGCGATTAAAACCTATGAAGAGCTTCACCGCCGGTTCGGAGTCGATTCGACATGGATCGATGCCTATTACTCTCTTTGCCTTCTCAATAAAAAAGCGGGCAAAGAATCGGAATCGGAACGCTATAAAACACTTATTGTAAATAGTTTTCCATCATCAAAATACGCTTTGATGCTTGGACATCCCGAATATGCCCAACACCAGCAAGAAATACAACAGAAGCAGGATTCACTCTACGAAGCTACCTTTGCAGCATATACCCGGAACGAGTTTCAGACTGTAATGAGCAACTACAAGCAGATCAACGCCAGCTATCCCTTTGCCGAACTGATGCCCAAGTTCAGCCTACTCAACGCGTTGAGTCTTGGCAAAAGCGGCGATCAACCGGGGATGAAGAGCGCTCTCGAAGAATTGGTTAAAAAATATCCGCAAAGCGATGTTATCGGGATGGCAAAAGACATATTGGCTCTGATGGAACAGGGAAAAACAGTGACCAAAGGAAGCACTTTCGGCAATCTGGCTACAGTGCAACAGGAGGTTGCAAAACAAACGGAGGTTCAATCCATTCCGCAGTTCACGGCTGTTCGCGACAATCGCCATTTCGTATTGCTACCCGTCACATCCGATACCATCGACATCAACC
>CAZFTY010000183.1:0-5552 GCA_964521835.1 uncultured Microbacter sp. | reverse complement strand
TTTCACAACATGCTTCAATTATAGCAATTATGCCGCCGGAATTTGCTTTTGCAGGGTCTCCCAACCTGCAACAATATCGCCCGACCACGAATTGGCTCCGTAACGTTGTTGTCCGGCAAAAGCCGAGCGGGTCAAAATGCAAACGCGCTTGTCGGATGTGGTCGCCCGCTGATGGTCGTAAACACCCCCAACATGCTCCAGTGGGAAGGCATTAATCACCGAACGGTACGATCCCAGATAAGTCGGTTGATCAAAATCTTCCTCTTTCACATTGATATGATCGGGTTCTGACGAATCGAGCCACCAGGCATCGGTATTGAACGAAAAGACCCCTTTATTCAGGTAATCCCAGTAAATATCGCGTGCCGTCGGATTGTACGGATCGTAGGGTTTTGCCCCCGATTTGGGCGGCCAGGTATCAAAATTGATCATCATTTTTTTCGCCGACAGCTCTTTGTATTGCTTTGTCAGCGGACCAAAGCCAGGCCATGCCACTATCATCAGGTGGGCATTCATCGCATGAATTTTATCGGTCATTCCCTGTGGGTCGGGATACGTTTTGGAATCGAAACTCATCGCATTCCACACGCTGTCGCGTCCCCAATACTGCCAATCCTGAATAATTCCGTCAAGAGGTACACCGAGGCTACGGTATTTTTCCACGATCCCTACCAACTCCTGTTGTGTTTTGTAACGCTCGCGCGACTGCCAGTAACCATACGTCCAAAGTGGTAACATCGGAGCTTGTCCCGTCAGTTCTCGCATCCGGGCTATCACGCCATCGCCGTTGCCTCCATACATAAAGTAGTAATCGGCTCCGTCTCCCAACGATTCGAAAGAGGTTTCCTGCGCATTGTCGGTATAGGTTGTGGCTGCATAATTGTCCCAGAAGAGGCCGTATCCCTTTGCCGACATGAAATAGGGAATACAAATTTTCATATTATCGTTTTTGAGAACAATCCGTTCGTTACGCTGAATGAGTTTGCCGTTTTGCTGTTGACCCAGTCCATAGATTGCCTCATCTTTGTCCAATAAAAATGCCTGACGGGCAAGGAATGTCTCCTTTTGGACATCTTTCACCGGAGTAAACTGCGCTCCGTACTCTTTTTCACTCAAAAGCGGATTTTCCTGCGCGTCGTTGTAACCAATTTTGCCTGTTTTCAGGTCGATGGTTACGCTCAGAGCGTTGCTGCTCAGGATTACCACAGATCCGTTTTCTGCGATTTTAACAGGCGTTTTTTCAGGCGTTTTTATCACCGAAAGGCTCTGCCTGGTAAAAGTCTTTCCATCGGGAATTTTAGTAACCCGGACAATCTCCGGTGAATAAAACTTCACTTCGACAGTCATTGACTGTAAGGACGCGGTAATGCCCGAGTCGGTCTTCCTGTATTGTTGGCCAGACAACTGACCGGTAATCAGGATAATAAACACAAGTAAAAAAACTGTTTTTTGCATTATGTCTTAGATTTTATTGTTCGGATAAAGAAAACTTGTCGGCTCTCCGTGGAATCCACACCTGCATGGTCGATTTACCCCGGTTGCACCATTGATAGTACGGTATTGCCGTGAACGGTTGCTTTTTCGATTGAATGGAAAGTCCATCTTGTGCCACGTTAAACTGAATCCCTTCGCCTGTCAGTTCATGAGTCCCGTTGAGTTTATTGTCGTCGGTTACAAATGAGAGTTTCGCATCGTCCGGCAGGACAAACCGATCGTAGCTACCGGGATTATCGACCCCTTCGAGGCAATAGACAATCGGGCCGCGTTCCAACGCCACTTTCCCCTCATCGTCTTTCACATTCCGATTAGCTTCCACACGGTGAATAGTCATTGGGATCTGATACTCAACCACGTCTCCTCTTTTCCATTCGCGAGAGAGTTTCGCATAACCGTTTTCCATGGTATAAGTTACCTCTTTACCATTGACTTTGATAGAAATCGCCTCCGCGGAAGGATTTGCATAGCTGTATAAGTCACCGGGAACGGGTTTGTTTTGTGCCCATCCGGGAATGCGCAGGTTCAGGGTGAAGAGCGATTTCCTGGCCGGATTCACGGTAACGGAGACCTTGCCATCCCAGGGATAATTTGTCTTTTGAGCAATTTCGACAGCGTTTTTTGTCTGTAGTTGCAGCAACGTTTTACTTGTAATAAAGAGATTGACAAACAGATTGCTCTCTTTTTGAGCATAAATATATCCGGGAACAGAAGCGATAAAACGGCACAAATTGGTTGGACAACACGAGCAATCGAACCAAGGCTGGCGGGTGATGGTGTTGTCGGCATTGAAGTTGTAATGCATGTCGCACGACAGCGGGTTGGGATAAAAGAACGTTTTTCCATCCATGCCCACACCCGAAATCACATTGTTGTAGAGGCTGCGCTCCATTACATCGATATATTTTGCATCGCCATGAAGCAGAAACATACGGTAATTCCAGTACACATTGGCAATAGCGGCGCAGGTTTCGTTATAAGCTGTCAGATTGGGCAACTCATAATTACTGCCAAAGGCTTCTCCATCGTGCCGCGCTCCGATACCTCCCGTAATATAGAATTTCTTCGAGACCATGTTTTCCCAGATTTTATCAATGGCGTCGATGTAGGCTTTATCGCCGGTCAATGCGGCCACATCGGCAACTCCCGAATAAAGATATCCGGCGCGCACGGCATGACCGACCGCTTCATCCTGCTGAACCAGGGGTTTATGATCCTGCGAGTAGGCCTTTTTCGGATCAACGACCTTACCCCGGCAGTCGATAAAGAATTTTGCAAGATCGAGATATTTTTGCTCTTTGGTAATTCTGTACAGGCGTACCAGCCCCATCTCCACAATTTCGTGCCCCGGAGCATCGTTGCGTTTGCCGGGTCCAAAAGTTTTTACCAGCAAATCAGCGTTCTTCAGCGCGATATTCAGAAAATTTCGTTTGCCGGTGGCCAAATAATGAGCAGCGGCAGCTTCGAAGAGATGTCCTGAGTTATATAGCTCATGACTTAGTACCGATTCATTTACCCATCGGTCTTTGCCTGACCAATCGTGAGGATGCTTCGGATCGATGGTACGGGCAGTATAGAGGTAGCCGTCAGGTTCCTGTGCTTTGGCTACAATGGCAATAAGACTATCCACATACCGGTCGAGAGCCGGATCGGGATGAACTGTCATGGAAAACGAAGCACCTTCAATGATTTTATAGATATCGGTATCGTCAAAAGGAAAGGTGGTGAGAAATTTACCCTCTTTCTTTGCCGCCAGTATAAAATTCTGCACACGACCGGTCTCTTCGCATTTCCTGAAAGAAGCCGGAATGGTTACCGTCCGGTTGGTTTCAATTTTTGGCAGCCAAAAACTGTCGCCGATAGAAACTTTGTTGAATGGAACTCCCTGCACGGGATAATCCTTTGCGCTTTGTGCGAAGGCATTACTGTTCAGAAATCCAACAATGCCCACGAAACTCAACAAGCAAACATATTTGTAACTCATAAACTGGTACTTTAATGATGGTATACGATTTTATGACAAACTGATTTTGTAAATACAGCAGGCATCTCCTCTGTGAATGGACGAAACGATGCTTGCCTTCACAGGATGGCCAACGACTTTGGAGAACATGAGCTCGGAAAATCCTTCCGAACAATAACACAGGATAGAAGATTTAACTCCTTTCTGTGGATTGACCAACGGGCATACACATGCTTTTTTGTTCTCATTGGCTATTATAATGCCTTCTTCTTTTTGGTAACTGACTTTCCAACCCCACTCTTTTTCAATAAAATGGTTGAACTTTTCAATGTCGCCCACATAAGGAAAAAGCAGTTCATCCATGTTCAGGTGTTCATAATGACTTATGGCACACTTTTTCATTATGTTCCGGCATTCATCTCTACTGGCATGCTCATCTATGCTGAGCAGTAAGGTTGAAACCCAGTCCTGCATCAGCCCTTTTTCTTTGTCAGAGGCCAAAGAACCGGTTGATGTTACATCTGCCGATTGCAGTATGGAAGGGATGCCACATAAACATGCGCCTGCCATGCAGGCTTTCTTAATAAATACACGTCTGTTGTCCATATCTTGTTTTGAAAAAGAAAAGACCTCTACCAAAGTAGAAGCCTTTTCAGAAAGTCAAACTTCTCTGTTCTTAATTGCCTTATAAACTAATAATTAGTAGCCCGTATTCTGTTTTAAGTTGGAATTTTTCTGGATTTCACCAATTGGTATCGGGAACAAGACTCTGTAATCACCGTTTGGAGAGTGTGATAACCAGGATTTTTTGGTAAACATTCCAAAACGAATCATATCTGTCCGGCGATGAGCTTCCTGACAAAATTCCCATCCGAGTTCATCCAGAAAACGACCATATTGAATATCATTTCCACCTTCATAGGTTGAGGTAATATGATTCCGTAAACCATAATCGTAAGAACTTCCCTTGAGAAGATCTGCACCCGTAACGACGGCTTTGGCCGGATTCGATTTGAAATTACGTTGGCGAACCTGTGTTACAATTGCAGCGGCATCATCAGCATGACCTGTACGCAATAAACATTCCGCTTTCATCATTAGAATATCGGCATAGCGGAACAACGGGAAGTCGTTGCTCAGGCGATTAGTGGCACCCATGGCAATTTCAAATTTGCCCAAACGGAATCCATCTGTCTCCTCCGACTGATCCACACCCGGAACAGAGTTGACAAAAATAAGCGGTTTGCCTACCATCGAACCCAATGTACAAATCAGTTTATCGCCTTTGGACGAATACTGCTGCCCCTGAATGTAATTGTCTTTCAGACGTGCATCATCCGGATCAAATGTATTAATAAATTGAGGGATAGCACATACACCTCCCCATGGAGAAGATTCCAGATTGTATGTTGCCTGATTTTCGGGCTCCAGTGTTTGCATATGGATGTCAAACGCGTTCCAGTCAGTCACATACTTCGAATCCAACGGCAGAGCAAATATGATCTCCTTAGAGTTTTCATTGTTTGTAACAAACACGCTTTTCTGGTTATCTTCAAGGCCATAGCCTGCCCCTGAATTAATGATAGCATCACAGGCCTGAATACATTTATCCCAGGCTGCAGTGCCTGTATAGACTTCGGCGTTCAGGTAAACTTTAGCCAGTAAAGCATAAGCTGCCCACTTATTAAATTTACCGTATGTCTTTGTATTATGAAGATCACTTAAGTTTCCGATATTGTCTGTAATCTCTTTCACAATGAAATCATACACCTCCTTGCGGGTATTTTGCTTGGGCAGGAAACCGTCCGGAACATCAAAGCGATCGACAATGGGAACATTTCCAAAGAAGTTGCACAACACCCAATAGTAGGAGGCTCGCAGGACTTTCATCTCCGAAACGAGAGATTTTTTATCGTTTTCATTCACAGGAATCAGATTTTGCTCCACCTGATATATAATTCGGTTACAGTTGGTGATACCAGCAAACGTACGACTCCATGTATTCACTGAAATGTCGTCATCAGTTGTCCATTTATGTTCATGAATACGCCGATAAACGCCACCGTCCACCCATCCATTGGGACGTGCCGGAGTC
>CAZFTY010000182.1:0-5573 GCA_964521835.1 uncultured Microbacter sp. | reverse complement strand
CTATTTTGTCCTGTATTCCGATAAATCAGTTCGTCGTTTTTGGTTACATACCAAAAATTACGTTCCATATCCATGAAGAAATTAGTCACATGGCACTTCACACCCTGTGCGGCAAAAAGACTATCGGCATTGGGGATGAACAGTTCTTTTCGAATATCGAAAACAAAAAGTTTGTGCTGATTCTTCAACCACAAATATTTATCTTTGTCGATATAAACACGATGCCATCCGGCATAATCTCTCAGGCTGTATGCTCTACGGTCGTCATAATGCATATAACGAAAGCGGACACCATCGTAGATATTCACCAACCCTTCGGTAATAACAACCATCCGTTCGTCAGGTAGTTGGCAAATAGCCCGCACCCGGTTGTCCGAAAGCCCGTTACCGCTATTGATGGGAGAAAAAACATAGTGATCCTGAGCTGTGAGCAAACCACAAACACTCAAACAAAAAATTAGTAGCACATTTTTCATGCAATGAAACTTTGGAACAAAATTAAGCAAAATACGCGACAGGCGGGACATCGGCAACCTACACGACATTCAATTCAACTAAAATGACATTTTTTGCAACATTTACTCTATTGCTATTGGAAAGAGTAATCTAAATTTGCTTTTAGAAAAAACCGGACTAAAAATAGTTATATGCTAATTGAAATACAGCAAAATAGCATTTTTCAATCAGTCCAAAACAACACATCAACAACATTCATGAAAAAATCAGGTAACATTAGAAACGCTGTCATAGCGCTCTTCGTGCTTATTTCAAGTTTCATCGAAACAGGTCATCTATCCGCACAAACGACAGTGTGGCTCGACGAACTCGATCTCAGTACGGCCACACAGGGATATGGAATTCCCATGAAAAACAAATCCATCGACGGACGAACACTCACCATTGCAGGAAAATCTTTCGAACGCGGTTTTGGAAGCCATTCAGAAAGCCTGCTGACGATTTTGCTTGATGGAAAAGCAACCCGCTTCACCGCCCGGGTCGGGATCGACGACGAGGTCAAAGGCCAACGGCCGGCTGCGGAGTTTGTCATCAATGGTGATGGCAAAAAATTATGGGCGAGCGGCATAATGCATCTGGGCGATACTGCCAGACTCTGCTCCGTTCGACTCGAAGGAATAAAAAAACTTGAACTGGTAGTAACCGACGGTGGCAACGGCAACTACTACGACCATGTGGATTGGGTAAATGCCCGGTTCGAGACGACAGGTGTAACCACCTTCAAAACCTTCAATCCGGTAGCAAGCGAGCCCTACATTCTCACCCCGAAACCGGCCGCCGAACCCCGTATAACCGGAGCTAAAGTATTTGGTGTACGTCCGGGTTCTCCCTTCCAGTTTCTTGTAACGGCAACCGGCGACCGTCCCATGACTTTTTCGGCTTCCGGATTACCCAAAGGATTAAAGGTAAATACCCAAACCGGCATTATCACCGGTAAACTTTCAAAAACAGGCACATACAACGTCACACTGCAAGCAAAAAACGCAAAAGGAACGGCTACCCGGAAATTCCGCATCAAATGTGGCAACCGCATTGCCCTTACTCCGCCCATGGGATGGAACAGCTGGAACTGTTTTGCGCAAGAGGTGTCGGCCGACAAAGTGAAACGGGCTGCCAATGCCATGGTAAAAAGCGGATTGATCAACCACGGCTGGACCTACATCAACATCGACGATTTTTGGGAAAATAACCGTGAGTCGAAAGACCCGTCGCTACGCGGTGAGTTTCGCAATAAAGAGGGAAACATCCAACCGAACGTACGGTTTACCGATATGAAAGGATTAGCCGACTATGTACATGGTCTGGGATTGAAGATCGGGCTCTACTCCAGTCCGGGTCCGTGGACATGTGGCGGATGCGCCGGCAGCTACAACCACGAAAAACAGGATGCCGAAAGCTACGCAAAATGGGGATTCGACTACCTGAAATACGACTGGTGCAGCTATGGGAACGTCATCGATGGCTTGCCCGACAACGATCCGGCGAAGGTATCCTCTTTGTCTTACAATGGAGGCAGCGTACTGAGCACCGCTATCAAACCATTTAAGCTGATGGGTGAATATCTCCGCCAGCAACCCCGCGACATCGTATTCAGCGTATGCCAGTACGGCATGTCGGATGTATGGAAATGGGGCGATTCGGTCAATGGTAACTGCTGGCGCACTACCAACGACATTACCGACACCTGGACTAGTGTTAAAAATATTGCTCTCGATCAGGATAAATCGGCTCCGTATGCAAAACCCGGCAACTGGAACGACCCCGACATGCTGGTCGTAGGCCATGTAGGCTGGGGAAATCCACATCCGAGCAAACTCAAACCAGACGAACAATATCTCCATATCAGCCTCTGGAGCCTCTTTTCGGCACCGCTTCTCATCGGTTGCGACATGGAACAACTCGATGATTTCACGTTAAACCTGCTGACAAACGACGAAGTGATCGAAATCAATCAGGATCCGCTGGGTAAACAAGCCACCTGCCTGCAGACAATGGGCGATTTGCGCATCTACGTCAAAGAGCTCGAAGATGGAAACAAAGCTGTCGGGTTCTGCAATTTCGGCCTCGCTCCCATCGACCTGAAATATACCGATTTCGCCAAACTCGGTTTGAAGGGGCAATTTGCTGTACGCGACCTGTGGAGACAACAAAACATTGGTAACGTAAACACACAATCCGGTTCGTTAACCATCAAAGTTCCCGTTCACGGGGTATTGCTTTACAAATTTTCTGCAACAAAATAACAACACAATAATGAAGATTAAATCACAGGTAACACTGGCAGCTTTCGCAGTTGCCATCCTGAGTTCATTTATTCCGTTCGGACTAAGCGCTCAAAACCCGATTGTGCAAACCAACTACACGGCCGACCCGGCTCCAATGGTACACAACGGCACCGTTTATCTCTACACTACTCACGACGAAGATAAAACCGTACGCAACTTCTTTACCATGAACGACTGGCGATGCTACTCGTCGACCGACATGGTAAACTGGCGGGATCACGGCGCTATTTTGTCGTTCAAAGATTTTAGCTGGTCACGAGGCGATGCATGGGCAGGTCAGTGCATTTATAGAAACGGGAAATTCTATTTCTATGTTCCCATCAACATGAAAAACGGAGGCAATGCCATTGGCGTGGCGGTATCCGACAGCCCGACAGGCCCCTTCAAAGATGCTATTGGCAAACCGTTGCTCATTGGCTACGGCTACATCGACCCGACGGTGTACATCGACGATGATGGTCAGGCCTATCTCTATTGGGGAAATCCGCATCTGTGGTATGTAAAACTGAATCAGGATATGATTTCGTACGACCAAAAAGTGGGTGTGGCACAAATTCCAATGACGGAAGAGAGCTTTAAGTTACGTACCATCGACGCGCACAAAACGTTCGCCTGGGCAAAATCTATCGACGGTGCCGCGTCGCACAGCGTCAGAGGCACGGGAAACAAATACTACTGGTATGTAAGCGCGATTGATAAAAGCAGCAATAAAAAAGTGATCGGGGTGGCTGTAGGCGATCAAGCCATCGGCCCTTTTACCGATTTACTGGGTAAACCGCTGATTACGGAACACTGCGGCGAAGGAAACATCAACCCCACAATTGTAGTCGACAAAGACAAAACGACCTACCTCACCTGGGGTAACACAGAGCTATGGTACGCCAAACTCAACAACGACATGACTTCGTGCGACCCGACCTTTGCCATCGGACAAATTCCGGCAGATCGGAAAGAGTGGTTTGTCTCCAAAATTAAAGGAACGGTCTATTCTACCGAAAAGAGAACGACCACCTACGAAGAAGGTCCCTGGTTTTTCAAACGCAACGGCAAATATTACATGCTCTATCCGGCCGGAGGTGTCCCCGAACATTTTGCCTACTCCACCAGCACAGGACCTACCGGTCCGTGGATTTACGGCGATACCATCATGCGCGTCATCAAAGAAGGCGGAGCATTTACCAACCATCCGGGCTATATCGATTACAAAGGGAAATCGTATCTGTTTTACCACAGCGGCGCGCTGCCCGGGGGAGGCGGTTTCAAACGCTCCGTTTGCATCGAACCGTTCAAATTCAATGCTGACGGTTCTATTCCGCTCATTACGCCGACCAAAGAGGGTGTGACCGAAAGCGCCTCTCCGCTCAATCCGTACAAAAGAGTCGAAGCGGAACTAATTGGTTGGGAAGAGGGAATAGAAACAGCACAAAATCCCGAAACAGGCGTTTATGTTACGGATATTAGCGACAACGACTACATCAAAGTACGCAGTGTGAATTTTAGCAAGGGCGCTAAAACCTTTACAGCAAGTGTTGCGGCAACCGCTTCGAAAGGAAAAATCGAAATCCGTATCGACCGCAAAGATGGTGCGTTGTTGGGAACACTTCAGGTAGAGGCAACCGGAGGCGACAACAGTTGGAAAACCCAATCGTGTAAACTCAATAACACAAAAGGAGTACATGACGTTTATTTCGTTTTCAAAGGCGAAGGCGACAATCTCTTCAATTTCGACTGGTGGATTGTAAAATAATCGTTTCATGCAGTTTCCGGAGAGAAGATGATGCTTTTGCCGCCGATTATCGCGACAAACTGATAAAAGAGAATAGCCCGACAAACCTAGCTATTCTCTTTTTAAACAGCCACATATCAATCAAAAACTTCCACAACGCATATCCATCGGCACCAAGTGTGAATTTTTGAAACAAAACAGAACAAACATTAATTTCGTCTTCGTTTTGTGATTAAAAATAAAATACGCAACTTTGCAGCATCTATTTATTTTTCGGACAGCCACTCGTATGAACCTCATATTCTGGCTGTTTTTTTAATTTATCATTCTTACCTTCACAACCCAATTATGAAAAAGTCTCTGATTTTAGCTGCGATCCTGATTTCGGCAGCAACCATGAAAGCACAAACCGATGTGCAGGCTCTCTACCACTTCACCAACGGTGAAAAACACCTTACCTCTACCGTCGAAATGTATAAAACCGACAATCATGGAAGTAACTATTTCTTTGTTGACTTCGACTATGGTGTAAAAGATGTAAAAGGAGCAACTTCGGCTTACTGGGAAATTTCCCGTGGCATTAAATTCTGGAAAGCTCCGTTCGAAATCCACGTAGAATACGATGGAGGTTTAGGACAATACGTCTCCACACCGACCAATGGCGCTTATACTATCAACGATGCCTGGTTGTTCGGAGGACAATACACCTGGAACACAGCCGATTTCTCGAAAATATTTACACTACAGGCAATGTACAAAACCATCAGGGACAAAAACAAAGCCTCTTTCCAGATCACCGGAGTGTGGACACTGAATTTCTTCAAGAAAAAATTCACCGCGAGCGGATTTCTCGATTTCTGGAGAGAAGACAACACCTTTGCCGATGGCTCTAAAAGAGACTATACCATGGTATCACAACCTCAGTTCTGGTACAATTTAGACGAACACCTCTCGTTGGGTAGCGAAATCGATTTAAGCTACGGTTTCGCAAGTCACAAAAATTTCTACGTAAATCCGACGATTGCTGCCAAGTGGACATTCTAAAT
>CAZFTY010000181.1:0-5594 GCA_964521835.1 uncultured Microbacter sp. | reverse complement strand
TAAACGACACTTATCATGAACAAGGGTGGATAAATGTGTTATTCATCCTTGTTTTAATCAGACTAACTTACAAATGAAGCCTACTTTATTTATTCTGGCGGCAGGAATGGGAAGCCGCTACGGAGGTCTTAAACAACTCGACGGACTGGGACCCAACGGAGAAACCATCATGGATTATTCGGTATATGACGCGGTAAAAGCCGGATTTGGCAAAATCGTATTCGTCATCCGTCACCATTTCGAAAAAGATTTTCAGGAACAAATTATACCCCGCTACAAAGATTTAATCCCTGTAGAAGTTGTATTTCAGGAGATAGAGTATATCCCTGAAGGAATTGATTACAACACAGAACGCTCCAAACCCTGGGGAACCAATCATGCCCTGCTGATGGGAAAAGAGGTTATTAATGAGCCTTTTGCCATCATCAATGCCGATGATTTCTATGGCCGCGAATCATTTCAGGTGCTTGCTGAATTTCTGACTGCGGTTGCGGGAAAGAAGAATGAATATTGCATGGTGGGTTACCGTGTAGGCAATACACTTTCCGAAAGCGGAGCTGTAAGCCGTGGCGTCTGCGCCACCGACGAAAAGGGTTACCTCACATCGGTAGTGGAACGAACCCACATCGAAACCAACGACGGAGATATTTTTTATCTGAACGAAGGAGGCGATAAACACGCGCTCGAATTCAACACGCCCGTATCGATGAACATGTGGGGATTCACTCCCGACTACTTTGCCTATTCCGAAACGAGCTTTAAAAACTTCCTTCTCGCCAAAGGACAGGAACTGAAATCGGAATTTTACATCCCGACGGTAGTCAATGAACTGATTGTGGCGGGCAAAGCCAGCTGCAAGGTACTGGATACCTCTTCGCGTTGGTTCGGAGTAACTTATTCGGAAGATCGTCCGGAGGTGGTTCAAAAAATCAAAGACCTGATAGCACAAGGTGTGTATCCTGAAAATTTATGGGCTAAATAAAAATGGCAACAATGGAAAAAATAATCGTAACCGGAGGAGCCGGCTACATCGGTTCACATACGGTAGTCGAGTTACAACAAGCCGGTTTTGAAGTCATCATTATCGATAACCTGTCCAATTCGCGCGTGGAGGTTATTTTCGGTATCGAAAAGATAACCGGCATACGCCCTCATTTTGAAAATCTGGACTGCCTCGACTATATCGGGCTGGACAAATTTTTGCAAAAGCAAGAGGGCGTGAAAGCAATCATTCATTTTGCGGCCAGCAAAGCCGTAGGCGAATCGGTTGAAAAGCCTTTGTTGTACTACCGCAACAACCTTGTGTCGTTGATGAATTTACTGGAACTGATGCCTGTGCACGGTATTAAAAACATTGTTTTTTCATCGTCCTGCACAGTTTACGGCCAGCCCGACGAACTGCCGGTTTCGGAAGATGCACCGATCAAACCGGCACTTTCACCGTATGGGAATACCAAGCAGGTTTGTGAAGAGATCGTCCGCGACACGTTACATGCCGACAAAAGCATGAAGGCCGTGTTGTTGCGTTATTTCAATCCGATAGGAGCTCACTCTTCGGCACTGATTGGAGAGTTACCCAATGGCGTCCCCAACAATCTGGTGCCGTTTATCACACAAACAGCCATCGGATTGCGCAAGCAGCTGAGCATTTTCGGCAACGATTACAATACCCCCGACGGGTCGTGCATCCGCGACTACATCAATGTGGTGGATCTTGCCAAAGCACACGTAACAGCCATGAAACGTATGCTCGACAACCAGAGTGAAGAGTCCGTCGAGGTTTTCAATCTGGGTACAGGGCGCGGACTATCGGTGATTGAAATCATCGACATTTTCCAAAAAGTGAATGGTGTTGAGGTTCCTCACAAGATAGTCGGACGTCGGAACGGGGATATCGAAAAGGTGTGGGCCAATCCGGAACGAGCAAACCAAGTACTCGGCTGGACTACAGTCGAATCCATTGAAGAGACCCTGCGATCGGCATGGATCTGGGAAAAACGTTTAGCAGAAGAGAAAAGCAAATAACCCATTTATTTTTCTAACCAATAATAACTTCACGACTGAAACAACTCTATTTTGTATCAACAGTCCTCAGTAACATGTAGTTTTAACTGATTCAAATTTTAGTTACAGATGAAAAAGCATCTTCTTTCCATCCTTTTTTTTGTATTTGCAATAACCATTTCAACATCGGCAAAAGCGTCGGATAAAAACGTTCCCGGTACTTTCACCATCGGCCAAAACAGATTCCTGCTCAACGGTAAACCGTTTGTGGTAAGAGCCGGAGAGCTACACTACACGCGTATTCCGAGAGCCTACTGGGACGAGCGCATAAAACTATGTAAAGCAATGGGTATGAACACCATTTGCATTTACATCTTCTGGAACTTCCACGAACAGCAGCAGGGTGTTTTTGATTTTACCGGAGACAAAGACGTAGCTGAATTTGTTCGTCTGATTCAGAAAAACGGTATGTACTGTATTCTGCGTCCCGGGCCATACGTATGCGGCGAATGGGACATGGGGGGATTGCCCTGGTGGTTGCTGAAGAAACAGGATCTGAAGGTTCGCCGTTTGTCGGATAATTTCTTTATGGAGAGGGTAAACATCTATCTGAAAGAGGCGGGCAAGCAACTGGCTCCACTGCAAATTCAAAACGGAGGGCCGATCATCATGGTGCAGGTGGAGAACGAATACGGCACATGGGGCGACGATCAGAAATACATGGAAACCATGCGCGACAACATACGTCAGGCCGGATTCGATAAGGTGCAGTTGCTTCGCTGCGACTGGGCATCGAATTTTTTCAAATACAATCTTGACGGAGTGGCTCAGGCGCTCAATTTCGGTGCCGGATCAAATATCGAAGAACAGTTTCATAAATTCAAAGAGATGAACCCCACAGCTCCACTCATGTGTGGCGAGTATTGGACCGGCTGGTTTGACCAATGGGGCAGGCCTCACGAAACACGCGAAGTGAGCAGCTTTATCGGCAGCCTGAAAGACATGATGGATCAAAAAATTTCCTTCAGTCTCTACATGGCTCATGGAGGAACCTCGTTAGGACAGTGGGCTGGAGCCAATGCCCCCGCCTATGCCCCGACTACCTCATCGTACGACTACAACGCCCCTATCGATGAAGCAGGCAATCCGACAGATAAATTTTATGCTATCCGCGATTTGCTGAAAAATTACCTGCAAGAGGGCGAAATTTTGCCGGAAATTCCGCAAAATCCAGAGAAAACAATTACCATCCCCGCCATTTCATTTGGTGTAACGTCCAACGTTTTCGACAATTTACCGGTTGCCAAACAGAGCGAAAAGATTCAACCGATGGAAAATTTCGATCAGGGATGGGGCTCAATTCTTTACCGGAAAACAATACCCGCCTGCAACCACACACAACAGCTGGTGTTGAAAGAGATGCACGACTGGGCAACTGTTTACATCAACGGCAAAGCGATCGGTTCGCTCGACCGCAGGAAAGGAGAAAACAGCATCGAAATTCCGGCGCTGAAAACCACGGCACGGCTCGACATTCTGGTTGAAGGTATGGGACGCGTTAACTACGGAGAGGCGATTATCGACCGCAAAGGAATTACGGAGAAAGTAACGCTTGATGGCAATGAACAAAGCAATTGGACTGTTTACAATTTACCCGTCGATTACGGGTTTCAGACTAAAGCACGGTTTGTACAAAAGCCTGCAAACGGCCCGGCCTGGTACAAAGCTTCGTTCGACCTGAAAGAGACCGGTTACACCTACCTTGACATGAGTACCTGGGGAAAAGGAATGGTGTGGGTGAACGGTTACAATCTCGGTCGTTTCTGGAAAATCGGGCCTACACAAACCCTGTGTGTACCGGACTGTTTTCTCAAAAAAGGCAAAAATGAAATCATTGTGCTCGATATTGACAAACCCACCAAAACAGTGGTTACCGGACTGGATCATCCGATCCTCGACCGGATTGTGAAAATTGAAAGCAAAGAGGGCAAAACAACCAAGAGTCTTAATCTGAACGGAGCCAATCCTGTGGCAACCGGCACTTTCACCTCCGAAAACGGATGGAAGAGCGTAACACTCGATGCAGTGACGACCGGGCGCTACTTCTGTTTTGAAGCATTGAATGCACAAAATCCGGATGACAAAAGCACGTCGGCTGCCGAATTCGAGATAATCGGAGAAGACGGCAACGCGATTTCGTCGATTGACTGGAAAGTGGTGTTTGCCGACAGCGAAGAGACGGTAAAGGCAGCCAATGGAGCCGATAAACTCTTCGATTTACAGGAATCTATTATCTGGCAAACTAAAATCGGAGACAAAACAAGCCATCCGCATCAGGTAGTAATCGACATGGGCAAACAGGTAAAAGTAAAAGGATTCCGGATTCTGCCCAGAACCGATAAAAGCAATGCCGGAAAGGTAAAAGATTATCGCTTCTTCCTGCAGGAAAAGCCTTTCAAAGTTGAATAAAACCGCAAAAGCAAACAATCTACGCATGAAAACAGGGAAAATAATTATTCTGTTACTTGTAATAGCCACCGCGGGAATGACAGCAGAAGCACAGCCTACCCGGACAGCGAAAAGATGTGTCATCGTTAATGGCGAAGATCTGACCGACACGCGAGGCAAAATCATCAATGCGCATGGAGGCGGCTTTCTGAAAGTGGGCAACTATTTCTACTGGATCGGAGAAAACCGTCACGACGACGTTCTGGTATCGTGCTATCGTTCAACCGATCTGCTTAATTGGGAGTTTCGTGGCGATCTGCTGACCCGCCAGTCAAATCCCGAGTTGGCCGATGCCAATATCGAGCGACCCAAAGTGATTTACAACGCCAAAACAAAACAGTTCGTCATGTGGATGCATTACGAAAAACGGAGCGATTACAGCCTTGCCAGAGCAGCCGTAGCTCTATCCGCGGATATTGAAAAGCCGTTTACCTATCAACGCAGTTTTCGTCCGTTCAACAATATGTCGCGCGACTGTACGCTGTTCCTTGACGATGACGGATCGGCTTACTTTTTCTCTTCGGCACGCGAAAATTACGATATGATAATGTATCGCCTGACAGACGATTTTCTTGACGTGAAGGAACCGGTAGCCACGCTCTGGCCGGGAGGACACCGCGAAGCACCGGCAATTGTAAAGCGCAGGGGTTACTATTTTATGATTACCTCGGGATGCACCGGTTGGGCTCCCAATCAGGCAAAATATGCCGTTGCAAAATCCATCAGAGGCCCATGGTCGGAACTGACCAATATTGCGGATAACACCACCTATCATTCGCAATCGACCTATATTTTACCCGTTAACGGTACAAAAGAGACCTCTTACCTCTATGGCGATCGTTGGGATGGCAAAGAATATTTCAATTCAAAGTATATTTTTCTGCCGCTGACACTCAACAATGATACTACGATGGAGATGACATGGAAAGACTCCTGCGCTCCGGACATCGGAAGAGGAACAATTAAATAAATACGAGCAACAACCGGAAACTTATTTATTTTTACGCAAAGAACTACCCTAAACGATTTTTGACCTGTCCTTATAATAACACCTGCTTTATCAAAACAAAAATAAAGTAGTA
>CAZFTY010000180.1:0-5617 GCA_964521835.1 uncultured Microbacter sp. | reverse complement strand
CTGATTCGTGATATAAATGCCGAGAGTCAGGCGATGCAGGACAAAGCCATACACGAGATACAGCTGTTGCAGGCAATCTACAACCTGAAAGAGACCGTCAATAATTAATCCGTTTTTTTAATCAGAAAAAAATAATGCAAAAGTAAAATATATGAATACTAATAAGTTATACTTCATTTTTGCGGCTATGTTGCCGTTGGGACTTTCACTTGTGTCGTGCAACGGTTCTAAAATCGAATCAGATGCGTCGGGTACATTCGAGGCAACCGAGGTGATTGTGTCGGCCGAAGCAAACGGTAAAATCCGCTCCTTTACCGCAGAAGAAGGAACCGCGCTCGAAGCAGGACAGACCGTAGGGATTATCGATAGTACGCAACTCTATCTTCGGAAAAAGCAGTTGTTGGCCAACACGAAAGGCGTTGAAAGCCGCCGCCCCGAAATAGGCAAACAGATAGCCTCGCTTCAACAGCAAATCGCAACGCAGAAAACCGAAAAACGGCGTTTTGAAAATCTGGTAAAAGCGGGGGCCGCCAACCAAAAGCAGTTGGATGACATCAATTCCGGTCTGGCACTGTTGGAACGGCAGTTAGTGGCTCAGCAGTCGTCGCTCTCCACCTCCGATCGGGGTTTGATAGAAGATGCGTCGGCATTCAAAGCGCAAATCGACCAGCTGAACGACCAACTTGCCAAATGCAGAATTGTGAACCCGTTGAGCGGCACTGTGCTGACAAAATATGTGGAGCCGAATGAGGTGACGGCGCAAGGAAAGCCGTTGTATAAAATTGCCGATACCCAACATATGAAACTGAGGGCTTACATTACCAATGCACAGTTGTCGCAGGTCAAACTGGGACAAACCGTGAAAGTCTATATCGATAAGGGTGATAACGACTCGAAAGAGTATTCGGGCAAGATCGAATGGATTTCCGATAAAGCCGAGTTTACTCCGAAAACTATACAAACCAAAGATGAACGCGCCAATCTGGTATATGCCGTAAAAATAGCCGTAAAGAACGACGGCCTGATTAAAATAGGCATGTACGGCGAAGTGAAATTGAAATAACCATGAGTATTGTTCATTGTCAGTCGCTGAATAAGTCGTACGGACAGGTTAAAGCATTGTACGATGTCTCTTTCGACGTTGCTCCGGGCGAGTTATTCGGCATTATCGGGCCCGACGGTGCCGGGAAAACCACGTTGTTTCGTATTCTGACTACACTTTTGTTGCCGGTAAGCGGTTCGGCTACGGTAGACGGATTTGATGTGGTAAAGGATTTTAAGGCAATTCGCAAGCGGGTGGGGTATATGCCGGGGCGTTTCTCGTTGTATCAGGATTTGACGGTGGAGGAGAATCTTAACTTCTTTGCTTCGGTTTTCAATACCACCATCGAAGAGAATTACGATTTGATAAAAGATATTTATCAACAGATAGAACCGTTCAGGACGCGGAGAGCCGGGGCTCTTTCGGGAGGAATGAAGCAGAAGCTGGCGCTTAGTTGCGCGTTGATTCACCGCCCGTCCGTCCTTTTTCTCGACGAGCCCACTACAGGCGTCGATCCGGTTTCGCGAAAAGAGTTCTGGGAGATGCTTAAGAAACTCAAACAGGAGGGAATTACCATGTTGGTGTCGACTCCTTACATGGACGAAGCCAGTCTGTGCGACCGCATCGCATTGATAAACAACGGAGAGATACTGAAAATTGATACGCCGTCGCATATTACAGAACAGTTCGCAAAGGTTTTGTGGACGGTACGGAGCAAGGATATGCGCCGTTTGCTGCACGATTTGCGTGCAAATCCGTTTGTCGAAAGTTGTTTTGCCTTTGGTGATAAGCACCACATAACAATTAACAATGGACAATTGACAATGGACAATTTAAAGGCATATCTTGCCGAAAGAGGGCATTCGGATGTTGTTATTCAATCGGCCAAAGCAACTGTCGAGGATTGTTTTATGGAGATGCTGAGATAATTGACAATGGACAACTGACAACGAACAATTAAACCTATAACCACGATGGGAGAAAATGTCGTCATGATGAAAGCTTATGCCTTTGCATTGCGCATAATCAAAGCATATAAATTTTTGTATAAAGATCAACGCGAATTCGTGTTGTCCAAGCAGTTACTTCGCAGCGGTACTGCAATCGGAGCTTTGATTAAAGAATCGGAACATGCACAATCAAAAGCCGATTTCATCAACAAAATGAATGTGGCACTGAAAGAAGCAAACGAAACCGAATACTGGTTAA
Organism: uncultured Microbacter sp.; assembly: GCA_964521835.1. GTDB lineage: Bacteria > Bacteroidota > Bacteroidia > Bacteroidales > Paludibacteraceae > Microbacter. The sequence goes on along the minus strand of CAZFTY010000180.1, from coordinate 3,366 downwards.
TGTTACTGCATGACAGTGAATTTATGGATGATAAGGTGTTTTCTTCTATAATAGCCGATTGTCAGGAAATCATTCGGCTGCTGATAAGCATCGTCAAAACGTCAAAACAAAATAATAGCAGATAGTTCCCATTTTGTATGGTAAAAAATAGCATAACCTCCGATTTTAATTCTCAACTGTCAACTGTCAATTGTCAATTGGAAAACGTGATTCACGTTGAGAATCTGGTAAAGCGTTTCGGCGATTTTACTGCGGTCGATCATATCACTTTCGATGTGCGGCAGGGTGAGATATTCGGTTTCCTGGGAGCCAATGGTGCGGGGAAAACCACCGCCATGCGTATGCTGTGCGGCCTGAGTAAACCGACCGAAGGAGATGGCCGCGTGGCAGGTTTCGATATCGACAAAGAGGTGGAACAGGTAAAAGCCAGCATCGGTTATATGAGCCAGAAGTTCTCGCTCTACAACGACCTGAAAGTGTGGGAAAATATCCGACTGTTTGCCAGTATCTACGGAATGCGTGATCGCGAAATTGCACAGAAAACCGACGAATTGTTGCAACGGCTCAATTTTGCTTCGGAACGAAATACATTGGTAAAGGAGCTGCCGCTGGGATGGAAGCAAAAACTGGCCTTCTCGGTCTCTATTTTTCATCATCCCAAAGTGGTTTTTCTCGACGAGCCTACGGGCGGTGTCGATCCGGTGACGCGCCGTCAGTTCTGGGAATTGATTTACGAGGCTACTGCCGAAGGAATTACAGTATTTGTAACAACCCACTATATGGACGAAGCCGAATATTGCAACCGTGTCTCTATCATGGTAGATGGTCAGATCAAAGCGCTCGATACGCCGAAAAACCTGAAATCGCACTTTGGAGTCGATTCGATGGACAGTGTGTTTCATCAACTGGCACGCAATGCGAAACGAAGTGATAATTAATTAGTAATGAACATTAATTCTTCAAAGAAGAACCAGCACAAAGAATTCTTGCAATGAAAATATTGAATGACATAGCTCACTCCTTCCGATTATTAATTATTAATTGTTCATTATTAATTAAACGCAGCGTCTTTCTGGTGTTTGTGCAAAAAGAATTTTACCACATTTTTCGCGATAAACGGACGATGCTGATTCTGCTCGGGATGCCTGTCGTGCAGTTGATTTTGTTCGGTTTTGCCATTACCAACGAGGTGAAGAACGCGAAAATCGTGATTTTCGACCCGTCGAATGATGATGCTACCCGACGCATTGCCAGCCAGCTCGATGCCAGTCAGTACTTTTCGGTTGTACGTTATGCCAAAAGTCAGCAAGAACTCAAACAGGTTTTTCAGAACGGAAATATCAGTATGGCAGTGGTATTTGACGAGCGGTTTAACGAAAATCTGTTGCATACCGGCAAGGCACAGTTACAGCTGCTCACCGATGCCACCGATCCGAATACGGCGACACAGTTGGTGCAATATGCCTCTTCAATTATTGGAGATTACCAACAGGAGTTGATGGAGCAAAACAAAGTGCCGTATCAGATTCAGCCTGAGGTGAAGCTGCTTTACAATCCGCAGATGAAGGCGGCATATAATTTTGTGCCGGGCGTATTGGGAATGATTCTGATGCTGATTTGCGCCATGATGACCTCAATTGCCATTGTGCGCGAAAAAGAGTTGGGAACGATGGAGATACTGCTGGTATCGCCCATGAAGCCGATCTATATTATTCTGGCTAAAGCGGTACCCTATCTTGCCCTTTCCACTGTCAACCTTATTACGGTATTGCTGCTGTCGATATTCGTACTCAATGTACCATTAGCCGGTAGCCTATTCTGGTTGGTTATTGTTTCGTTGCTCTTTATTTTCGTCTCTCTCTCTATCGGATTGCTGGTATCAACATTGGTAAACTCTCAAATGGCAGCCATGCTGGTGTCGGTATTGGCCATGATGCTGCCGGTGATTCTGCTTTCGGGAATGATTTACCCGATAGAAAATATGCCGGTAGTGCTGCAGTGGATATCCAATATCGTTCCTGCCCGGTGGTATATCTCGGCAGTAAAAGGTCTGATGATAAAAGGGGTAGGTATCGTGGCGGTAGGTAAAGAGGTAACTGTCTTATTTGTGATGGTTGTATTATTAATTACCATCAGTATGAAAAAATTCAAAATCAGGCTGGAATAATTTAATAATGGACAATTAAGCCATTGCGTTGCGGGTAATTCAGGCTTACAACTTTCCAAACACAAAGCAACGCGAATTTATTCACCCAAACAAATGTTACGTATTTCATTATGATACGATTCTTACTTGAAAAAGAGTTCAAACAGCTATTGCGAAACAAATTCATTCCCCGAATGATCATTATGTTTCCCGTCATGCAGTTGCTGATTTTTCCCTGGGCGGCCAACTTCGAGATCAGTAATATCAATCTCAGTGTGGTGGATCACGATCATAGCAGTTACTCCCGGCGGCTGATTCAGAAAATGGTCTCTTCCGGCTATTTTCAGCTCACCGATGTATCTCCGGGATACGACCGTGCGTTGCAAAGTGTGGAGAAGAACAAAGCCGATGTTGTGGTCGAAATTCCCCGTAACTTCGAGAAGGAGCTGGAACGCGAAGGACATGTCAAACTGCTGATTGCGGCTAATACGGTGAACGGTACCAAAGGGGGGCTGAGTACCGGCTACCTTGCCAATATCATCAACGGTTTTGCCTCCGATCTGCGGCAGGAATCGGGGCAGGTCAACCGGGCATCGGTTGTGCCCACCATCGACATTGTGCCTTATTATCGTTTCAATCCGAATCTTAACTACAAGGTGTTTATGGTGCCTGCGCTGATGGTGATGGTGCTGACCATGCTGTGCGGATTTCTGCCGGCACTCAATATTGTGGGAGAGAAAGAGGCCGGTACCATGGAGCAGATTAATGTGACTCCAGTGCCCAAGTTTACCTTTATTTTGGCCAAATTGTTGCCTTTCTGGATTATTGGAGCCATCGTCATAACACTCAGCTTCGGCATTGCCTGGTTGGTCTACGGCTTGATTCCGGCCGGACATCTGAGTGCTATCTACCTCTTTGTACTTATTTATGTGTTTGCCATTTCCGGCTTCGGATTGGTTATCTCCAATTACTCCGACACCATACAGCAGGCTATGTTTGTGATGTATTTCTTTATCATGGTACTTATCATGTTGAGTGGACTCTTTACTCCCATCACCAGTATGCCGGAGTGGGCGCAGGATATTACTTTGGCTAACCCGCTGCGATACCTGATGCAGGTGATGCGCTTAGTCTATCTCAAAGGGAGCGGGATTGCCGATATGTTGCCTCAATTGGGCGCGCTGATCGGTTTTGCCGTACTCTTTAATGGTTGGGCGGTG
>CAZFTY010000179.1:0-5624 GCA_964521835.1 uncultured Microbacter sp. | reverse complement strand
CACTCATTTCCTGCGAATTGTATTGAAAAATACGTTTGCCCCGACTTCAGCTATCAATAAACGACCTAATTACATCACGCCGGAAACTCCTGTTATAAAATATGCCAACGGACAACTTTCATGGAACAAAATCCGGGATGCAAAGTCGTATGCCGTATTGAAAAACGGGAAAAAATATCTGAACACGACGACTAATACATTAAAAATTTCATCCGGCACAGTGGCAGAATACCAGGTAATGGCCGTCGACCGCAACGGAATTTCATCTTTTGCATCCGAGCCGATAGCTGTCACAGGCAAGCAATGGCAACAGAACTTTGAAATAGAAGAATTTGCTCCGAAAGCTCTTTACGGTTACAAAAATTACAGAGGAAAAGGTTTTGTGGAAATCAGTAAAACCGTCAACCGGTCAATAACGGTTCCTGTCGACATTGCAGTGTCCGGTACTTATTCAGTCGCTTTTCGCTATGCCAATGGTAACGGTCCTGTAAACACCGAAAACAAATGCGCCATCCGTACCTTGAGCGTTGATGGAACTTTTTCAGGGACAATCGTCCTGCCACAACGCGGTACTAACGAGTGGTCGAACTGGGGGAATACCAATTCCGTGCAGATCAAACTCTCCAAAGGACATCACCTGGTGACACTGGATTTCGAATCTCAAAATGAAAACATGAACGGCGACACCAATCAGGCAATGATCGATTCCATGTCGCTTTGCTACCTACACCCGTAAAATTTACACATGTATTTTATTTGAAATTGAGGGCTTCATTTGCAGTGAAACCCTCAATTTCCTCACTCTGAAATCTTGTTAATTGAGAATAATATTTACTACTGAAATTATCGACGGTTTGTTTTTTTCGTAAGTTTGCAGCATTAATACTCTCAACGTAATTTTTGCCGGCATGAAGAGAATGACAACACTGATATTATTGCTGTCACTATTCGGCGCATTGAATTTCGGACAATCGTCTGAAAAGCTTTATGCCGGAGACAAAAGCGTCAAACAACTGACGATTACGATGTCGGCAACAGACTCATTATCCAGACAAGAGATCAGTACCATTGCTCCATCTCCGGCAGCTCTGCCGTCATTTTATATGAATGACTCTTTATCGCACAAAGCGCAGCAACTCCCCAAGCCGGTTTTCTCTCGTGGACCCTTTTTCATCAACGAACAGTTCTCGGTAGGGCTCGGCAAGTCGAGCAATATTTTCAAATACGAAAACATCACCTCATTCGGCACGACGTTTCTCTTCCGTCCGATGCAAAAACTTACCTTAGCAATCAGCCCTGTCATTTCTCATTACTTCTTTGGCAACAAACAATTATCTCCGATAACCGATTTGTCGTGTAACGTTACTGCTCAATACGACCTGTCCGACAAAGTGGCTGTAAAGGCTTTCGGACAGATCAGCACCTCTTCCAATCCTAACAAATTTTATGGCTATGCTCCTTTTGTACCGCAAAATGGCTATGGAGTCGGCGTAAAATACAAAGCGAATAAAAACCTGAGCTTTGAAGTTAGTGTAGAGCAATCGCAATACAACGGTATGTGGTATCACCAATCTAATCCAACGAACGATTATCAGGTACGCCCCACAAATTGACCTTGAATGTATTAATTGATGTATTACAGCCGTTTTAATGACAAAAAGTAAAATATAATTCGTATCTTTGCATTCAGAACAATCGAGTTTTTATTGAATCCTTCTCTGCAATGCTTTGCTTCGCTGTTTTTCGGCGAATCTTCCATCGTCAAAATCGACATCAAAATCAGCTTTTTTGTTTCAAAAACCGGTTGCGAAAGTGTAACTTTCAGAAACCAGATACATTTTTATCGCTATCCGAAAATTGAATTTATTGCCTTTCCGGATGGCATAAATACAAAGCTTTTGTATTCAAAAATGGTCTCCGCACCGACCTGACAGGTGTAACCTTCTTCCGGTTTTTACCCGACAAAAACAAAGGCCGACGAACGACTGTTTGTCGCACAATAAGTTTTTACTCCGATTCCGTACAAGCTTTTGTAAATTACTTATTGTTATCATTTTAATCAAAACAAGAACGGCATAAGCGCCGTCAAATCATTCATGACATTTAAAGAACTTAATATTTCGGAGCCGATATTGAAGGCTCTGGCCAACAAAAATTACGAAACCCCGACACCTATTCAGGAACAGGCAATACCGGTAGCCCTGAGCGGCCGCGACCTTCTGGGACTGGCTCAAACAGGAACCGGGAAGACAGCTGCTTTTGCAATTCCTATTATCCAACAATTGAGCCTTTCTCAAAACAAGAGTCGTAAACGCGAAATAGCAGCCCTGGTTATTACTCCCACACGGGAACTGGCAATACAGATCGACGAATGCTTCACTGACTACGCCAAACACACAGGACTGCGCAACACGGTAATATTCGGAGGTGTAAGCCAACGACCACAGGTAGACCAGTTGAATAACGGAACCGACATACTGATTGCCACGCCGGGCAGACTGCTCGATCTGATTAACCAAAAGATTATCACGCTCGAACATATCCGCCACTTCGTCCTCGACGAGGCAGACCGGATGCTCGATATGGGTTTCATTCACGACATCAAACGACTGTTGCCGCTGCTGCCAAAACAACGACAGACGCTGTTTTTTTCGGCAACTATGCCTGCTGCCATCGACCAGCTATCGAAAACCATTCTGCATAACCCGGTCAAGGTTGAGGTAGCGCCGGTATCGTCGGTTGTAGATACCATCGAACAACACCTCTATTTTGTAGAAAAGCCGCAAAAAAGCGAATTGCTTGTTTCCGTACTGGCAAAAGAGCAGCACAAATCGGTGCTGATTTTCTCCAGAACCAAACACGGTGCCGATAAAATAGCACGGATACTGACAAAAAAAGGTGTGGGATGCGAAGCTATTCATGGCAACAAATCGCAGGGAGCCAGACAACGGGCATTGACCAATTTCAAGTCGGGTGCCACCAAAGTGATTGTAGCCACCGATATTGCCGCCCGTGGAATCGACATCGCCAATCTGGAACTGGTAATCAACTATGACCTCCCGGATGTAGCCGAAACCTACGTACACCGCATCGGGCGTACCGGACGAGCCGGAAAACAAGGCACAGCTCTTACCTTTTGCGCTCCCGAAGAGCGTGTAATGCTGAAAGATATTCAGAAACTGACAGGTAAAGTGCTTAAGCCCGTAGCTACGCGCGCATAAAAAGAGATCAAATTGAAATATTAATATCTAAAATTATTTCTGTGAACAAAAAAGAATTAGAAAAGAAAAAAGACCAGAAAAAACGAGAAAAGCTAAAACGCAAAGAGGAGCGTAAAGCTAATGGAGGTAGTAAATCTTTTGAAGATATGATTGCCTATGTAGACGAATTTGGTATGATTACCGATACCCCTCCGGATCCCTCGAAGAAAAAAGCAGAAGTAGAACTTGAGTCTATTGCTGTTTCTTCTCCCAAACAGGAGGAGATGGAAAAAGAACCGATGAAAGGCCGGGTGGAACACTTCAATGAAGAAAAAGGATATGGATTCATTAAAGATATGGGAAGTGTAAACAAATACTTCTTCCACATCAGCAATGCGCCCGAAGACATAAAAGAGGGTAATATCGTCACCTTTGACTTAGAGAAAGGTCAACGGGGAATGAACGCTGTAAGAATTGAACATGCAAAATAATACACTATAGAATATGAATATCTACGTTTCAAATTTAAGCTACGACACAACGGACGACAGTCTGCAAGAATTATTCGAAGAATATGGAGAGGTAGCTTCCGTTAAGATTATTTCGGACCGGGAAACCGGACGCCCCCGCGGATTTGGTTTTGTAGAAATGAGCGACACACAAGGCCAACGGGCTATCGACGCTTTGCACGAAACAGATTTTGAAGGCAAGACGCTGAATGTGACGGTTGCCCGTCCCAGAACCGAACGTAGCAATAATGGTAGCTATGGCAATCGTGGCGGATATAACCAACGACGTTATTAAGAATCATTTAAGCTAAATCCGGCAAGGCGTAGATATGCCTTACCAGAGTTTATTTTGCTTTTCGGAAAATAACACCAATTGATTGATAATAAGAACGTAAGAATAGAATTATTGAAAATTTAAACCCTCTAATTTGAATTTTACAATGATCCCCGATTCCTATATTTTTCCTCCACGCAAAGCTGAGATCGCCAACAGCATCACTCATGCGTTAGGCATCCTCTTTAGCATGAGTGTTATTCTTGAATTACTCTTTACCCCGGCCGTTTCATCCGGCAATCGTTTCAGCCTGCTCGTATTTGCTTTTTGCATGTTGGAAATGTACAGCATCTCTACCATCTATCATTGGGTAAAAAAGGTTCCGCTAAAGCGGGTTTTACGCCTACTCGATCATATTTCCATCTATTTTTTAATTGCAGGAACTTATACTCCGTTTGTTTTGGTTTGCTTGCAAGGCACCCTTAAATGGATGTTACTTTCGATTATTTGGGGAATTGTGATATTAGGCATTGCCTATAAACTGGTGTGGTGGAAAAAGCATCCAAAATTATCGCTCTACATCTATTTGTCGATGGGATGGTTGATTGTATTTTTTATCAAACCGGTATATACCTCATTACCCACTGACGGTTTTATCTGGCTTATTGCCGGAGGATTATCATACAGTGCAGGCACAATATTCTATTCCAACCGGAAACCGTTATACAATCATGCTATTTGGCACCTGTTCGTACTCGGTGGTAGCATCTGTCATTTTATGGCAATCTCGACCCTTTGAAGACCATTATGAGAAATGCATGACTGCATAAAAACGACAGATTGTGAGATTTAAATTAAAAAAGACTGCGCATAACAAATATTTTCTGCTATTGAATGACAATTCAATGGATTATGCGTATCTTTGCACCATAATTGAACAACAAGTCCGGGTTTATTCACTATTCAATCCACTTCATTTCCCGATTAGGATTATCAAATAGAGTTTTTTTCTCTGCCTTTCTTTTCAATAACAAATTATTTTTTATATTTTAATCCTAATTTCAAAATGAACATTTTTGTAGCAAGATTAAGCTTCAACGTAAATGACGACGAGCTTAGAGATCTTTTCACTGAATTTGGCGAAGTAACTTCAGCCACTGTTATCACAGACAAAATGACCGGTCGTTCAAAAGGATTCGGTTTTGTAGAAATGCCTGACAATGATGCTGCTAAACAAGCCATCAATAAATTAAACGAAAGCGAAGTTGACGGTCGTACCATTGCAGTTTCCGAAGCTCGTCCACGCGAAGAACGTCCTTATGGCGAACGTCGTCAGGGTGGTTTCGGTGGCGGTAACCGCGGAGGTTACGGTGATCGTTCCAGAAGATATTAATTCGAAAGATATCCATATAAAAAATGCCTTTATTTCTACAATAAAGGCATTTTTTATTGCCAGTATTACCAAATTGCCCACTTTCAGCCGCCCGTTTTAAGCTTAAATCCGTACTTTTGTAATCGTTTTTACATACACCTATCCTTACTTAACACCAAAAAATGAAGAGACTGATTTTGATTTTTTCTATGCTGATCTGCATTGTTATAGTATCAGCATTTGCTCAGAAAAGAGCCTTTACCATTGCC
>CAZFTY010000178.1:0-5629 GCA_964521835.1 uncultured Microbacter sp. | reverse complement strand
AAAAAGACGAATTGCTTCGTTCTTACGAACGTTATGTGGCTATTGAAAATTCAGAACTGCTGAATGAGTACAAGGAGTTGCGTAAAGAGGTAAAATCGGCTGAATTCAAGGAGAACAAGAAGGTTTTGATTAACAGAAAGTTCAAGGACACGGAGGAATACCGCAACTGGAAGAAATATACCAAGCTTGAAAACAACAGGAAACTACACCGGTATTATGCTATTGCGGCATCGAAAGAGTTGTCTGCATTCCTGGATTTTAAAAAGACACCCCAGTATGAGTTTATCGGGAATAAGATTGAACTGAAAAAATCGGAAACACTCCGGGAGTTTCGTGCATACGAAAAATCGGGTGATTACAAGTTGTATACCCGCTTCCACGATTCGTACATCATCAAAGAGTACGAACGGTTGAAAGGGGTTGTTTCCAGTGAAGAATTTATTCAGTTTAAGGAGTTTTGGTCCGACCCCCATCGCTGGACAAAGACTGAAGCATATAAAAAAGAAGAAAAATTCAAGCAGCTTTCGCAGCATACCGATATCGAGTTTTATCAGCGAACTGATCCTGCTTCTTTTGCTTTTCAGTATAACTGGAACGAGGTATTTAATGATGAATTTAATGGTGCCTCTCTCGATCGTTCCATTTGGAATAACGGATACTATTTCAGCGATCCTGCATTAATCCGGGATTATTCGCTGACGCAGTATAAGCAGGCGAACAATGAAGGAAAAAATGTGAGCGTTGCCGACGGTTGTATGGTGATTGAAACGCTCAAAGAGACTACTAATGCCAGAGCTTGGGACGAAAAACTGGGATTCGTTTTGCACGATTTCAGCTATACTTCGGATGTAATTAATGCCGGCGAAAAGTTTCAGTTTGCTGAGGGCATTGTAGAGGTAAAGATGAGAGTGCGCGATGGAGATATTACCCATGTTTTTAGTCTCGTGAGTGAGAAAAAGGAGCCGCAGGTCAATGTCTTTCATTTTGACGGAAAGCATGTGACTGTTGGTAACGCATGGGGAAATGGCAGCCAAACGGAAGTCGTTAAGGGTATAACTCCTTCTGAATTTTATATTTACAAGCTGGAATGGACTTCGGAAGAGTTGATATGGAGTGTGAATAATCTGGAGGTTTTCCGTACCCGTAAGGGAGTGCCCTCTGTTCCGCTGTTCCCGCTGTTTGCTTCGGTTGTCGATAAGCATCAGGATGACACAGGCGTTATGGAGGTAGATTGGGTAAGAATTTATCAGAAGAAAAAATAATAATTGGCAGGGTATAGATTCTTGTAGTCTGTGCCATGAAGAAATTACTGAAGAATGAATTTGGAAGATATGCAACAGGTGCTCCGCCACGAAGCGGAAGCTGTACTGAATATACCGGTCGGAGCAAGTTTTAATGACGCGATTGAGCTTATTTGCAAGCACGTTCATGGCAAGAAGGGGAAGTTGGTTACCAGTGGAATGGGAAAAGCCGGACAGATTGCCCTGAACATTGCGATGACTTTCAGCTCGACGGGTACGCCTTCCGTTTTTCTGCATCCCAGCGAGGCTCAGCATGGAGACCTGGGTTTGTTGCAGGAAAATGATGTGATGCTGCTTATATCCAATTCGGGTAAAACGCGTGAAATTGTGGAACTTGTTTCTCTTACACGAAATCTCTATCCGCAAACGCCGTTCATCATCATTACCAGTAATCCGGAATCACCTCTGGCTGAAGTGGCCGATGTGTTGCTGCTTACCGGAAATCCGCAAGAAGTGTGCGCGCTGGGATTGTCTCCCACCACTTCCACTACTGTGATGACCGTAATTGGCGATGTGCTGGTGGTTGGTACGATGCGTAAGATCGGCTTTACACGTGCCGAATATAACAAGCGCCACCACGGGGGGTATTTAGGTCAGAAATCGAAGGAATAGCGCCTGATTCGAAGGTATAAGAGATGGGATTGTTTGCTGTTGGCGAACAATCCCTTTTTTATAGGGTAATTTCGATGTCGTGAGGGAAAAGATCGGTTGCTTCGTGAATGGCAATGATCGTTGTAACGTGATGTGTTTTGATCCACGAGGTCAATAATGAGGCGACTCTTTCCGCAAGTTCTTTGTCGAGTCCGGTAAATGGTTCGTCGATCAGCAGTAACTGTGGTTCCGACGCTAAGGCTCTTGCCAGCGCTACCCGTTGGCACTGTCCGCCGCTTAACTGATCGGGATAATGATTCGAAAGCTCTTCAATCTCCAATGCGCTGCAGAGTTCATTCAATTGTTGTGTGGTTTTATCTTTCGGAGCCGTTAGTAAGACGTTTTCTTTGGCAGTCAGCCAGGGCAGCAAGGTCGGGTTTTGGAACAGACAGGCTTTCTTCACGTTGGCTCCTTCTGTAGTGCCTTCTTCGCTTTTTGTAATGCCTGCCACAATGTTGAGCAGAGTTGTTTTTCCTCTTCCGGATGCTCCGGTAACCAGACAGATACCTCCGTCGGGTATCTCGTACGACAACTTTTCAAAGATCGTTTTACCCTTGTATCGTTTGGTAATCTCTTTTATCCTGACTGAGGCTTTATTGTCGCGGTTGTGGAGCGTGTGCGCCAGCCCGTGAGAGATTGCTGCAGGGCGATTGCCTTGCAGTAGTTTGCGGAGCATTTCTGTTAAAGCAAAGCTGATTACGATAGCAATAAAGGTCCACGCAATCAGATCGGGCACGTTGACAAACATCTGCGCGGTTCGCATTTCAACGCCGATACCGGCAAACGGCTTGGAGAGCACCTCTCCCATGATGATTGCTTTCCATCCGAACCCGAAGGCCGTAATACTTCCGCTCTCTATAAATGGTTTTAAGGCGGGTAAATAGATGTATCTGATCCGTGTCCGCAGGTTTATCTGGTAGACCAACGCCAGTTTTTCATAATCCGGATGGATGGATTGCACGCCTTTGATGATATTTTCGCAAAGAACCGGAAACATGGTCATCAGAGCAATAGCCGGTGCGACGGCTTCTGTTGGCAGCCACAGGATGATGAGCAGGATAAATGCAATGACAGGTGTGGAACGGAGTGTAGATAGCAGCGGGTTGAAATAGTGAAACCAGAAACTCTTTTTGCCACACAGGAATCCGATAGGCAGGGCAAGTGCAAAGGCAATGGCCACTCCGGCTAAACCCCTGAGTAGTGTCGCTCCGAGCGAAATGTAGAATGTAGGTAGCCAAAACAGATGAATCACCGACAGCAACAACCCTTTGACCGAAGGAATCAGTTGTGGGTAATTAATCCATGAAGCCACTCCTTGCCAAAGCAGAAGGGCGGTAGCTGCAGAGAGGATCCATGCGGTCGTTCTTTTGTGTTTCATCGTGTGCGTTTAGTCATCGTTTGTGTGGAAGCCAATCCGTCGGCGTGGCTTATTGGTGAACCGCTTGTCGGCTTGCAGTTCGGCCAGTGACTGGTTGAGCAGCTCCAACTGCAGGCGAGTGTCTTCGTTAATATCATTCTGGTCTGCAAAAATTTCTTCCATGTATAGCCGTAGCTCCCGAACTTCCTGTTGTAGTTCGGTCATCTTTTCGGTGGGCGTGTTAGCTAACAGATGCCGGGTTGCCACAAATGCCCGCATGATAGCGATATTCATTTCAATGGCAACGTCACTGTTCAATAATCCGGATAGCATGGCAACTCCCTGTTCCGTAAAGGCATACGGTAGATAACGACGACCGCCTCTGTTTGAGGTCGCAAATTGCGACCTCAAACTTTGCCATTCGGCATTTGTTAGTTCAAACATAAAATCAGAAGGAAAGCGTTTTCCGTTTCGTTTGACGGATTCTTTCAATCTCTTGGTTTCAGTCTCGTAAAGTGCCGCCAGATCAAAGTCCAACATTACTTTCTGGCCTCTGATGGTATAAATCTTGCTTTGAATCAGGTGTGTTTCCATGCGAAGTCGGTTGCGGTATCGTTTTCGCAAATATAATTAAAAAATCAGATCTAACTGCCTGATGATAAAAGAAACCCGAGTGAAATGTAGCTATCCCGAAGGTCACAAAAAAACGCCGTCGTCAGAAGACAGCGGCGTTTTGTTATGGTGAGGGAAGAAATTATTCCGAAACTACTTCGAGAGGAATCTCTACACTTACTTCTTTGCGAAGTTTCAGAATGGCTTTGTACTGGCCAACTTCTTTTACAGCTTCTTTGATAACGATTACCTTGCGGTCAACATTGTAGCCTTCTTTTTCGAGGGCTTCAGCGATCTGAATGTTGTTAACCGAACCAAAGATTTTGCCGGTCGAGCTGGTTTTTGCGCCGATAGTGAGCGATACGCCCTGCAGCTTTTCAGCCAGTTTCTGAGCTTCAACTTTAATTTTTTCGAGCTTGTGAGCACGTTGTTTCAGGTTCTCAGCAAGCATTTTTTTAGCTGAAGGAGAGGCGATAACGGCTTTTTTCGTAGGAATCAAATAGTTGCGACCGTAACCGTCTTTCACTTTTACGATATCGTCTTTGTATCCTAAGTTATTAATATCTTCTAATAAAATGATTTCCATATAAATTCCTCCTTGTTTATTTCATCATATCGGTTACGTAGGGAAGCAGTGCCAAATGGCGTGCTCTTTTCACAGCTTGAGCTACTTTGCGTTGATATTTCAACGAAGTACCGGTGAGACGACGAGGAAGGATTTTGCCTTGCTCGTTCAGGAACTTTTTCAGGAATTCGGGATCTTTATAGTCGATGTATTTGATACCGTTCTTTTTGAAACGACAGTATTTTTTCTTTTTGGTATCCACTGTCGGGGGGTTCAAATATCTGATTTCAGGATTGTTTGCTGCCATAATTATTTTTCCTTTCCTTCTTTTTTAGACGATTTCAAACTCTTTCTTTTTTCGGCGTATTCTACGGCGAATTTGTCCATGTGGAATGTCAGGAAACGGATGACGCGTTCGTCACGACGATACTGAAGTTCCAGCTTCTCTACCAAAGAAGGTTCTCCTTTGAATTGCAGCAAGGCATAAAAGCCTGTTGACTTTTTCTGAATGGGATAAGCAAGCTTGCGCAGGCCCCATTCCTCTTCATTGACAATTTCAGCTCCCTCTTGTGTGAGGATGCCTTTGAATTTGTCAACCGCTTCCTTCATCTGAACGTCAGACAAAACGGGAGTTAAAATGAAAACGGTTTCGTAATGGTTCATACTTAAATTTTTAATTATGTGGTTAAAAATGCGGGTGCAAAGATAGTGCTTTTTTATGAATCGGACAATATCTCGCTGAAAATAAAATAGTATGGCTCAATTTTCGAGTTTGAAACGAACCCGCCATCTCCCTTCGCTGAAATCGTGGCTGATGATGACGAATTTTCCGATCTCGGAGGTGTTTTCAACATGTGTTCCGATACAGGCGCAAGCATCGTAGTCGCCGACACGTACCACGCGAATGGTTTCGCAGGCATCGTCGGGTAGTTTGCCCAGATCGAGAAAGGAGGTGGCCTCCTCTTTGCTGACAAAGCCGATCGTAACCGGAAGGTTCGATGAAATTACTTCGTTAACGGTGTCGGTTATTTGAGCAATTTGTTCCTCCGTGGGTGCTTCGGATAGCAGGTAGTCGCATTTTGACTTTTTTCGTTCGATGTGGGCGTTGCGCGAGCGTGGGCAGCCGAACATGCGTACCATGGT
>CAZFTY010000177.1:0-5640 GCA_964521835.1 uncultured Microbacter sp. | reverse complement strand
TCACGCTGATGGCCGGTATTGCAGGACTGATGCTCGGAGTGGGATTGTTGTCGCTGGTAGGCTTGGTACTTAGCCAAACCGACAGTTTCTTTCAGGAACCCCAAATCAGCTTTGCAGTAGCCATCGTATCGTCAGTAATATTACTCATTATCGGCACATTGGCCGGATTAGTTCCCGCCAACCGGGCTATGACCATCAAACCGATCGAGGCAATCCGGGAGGAGTAAAAGCAGTGTTGAATCGTGTAATTGTGTAATCGTGTAATCGTTGAACTGTGTAATCGTTTAAGTGTAAAATTGTTCCAAAATAATAGTTTTCCCATGAAACGATCATATTTTCAAGCATATTCGTAAAAGCACCAATATCATAATATGGAGTTCCATATGTCCTTAAACAAGAAATTTATTATCATATGAAAAAATTCTTCAAAATCTTTTTTTTAGTACTATTGGGCGTTATAGTACTCGGTACTTTTTTCTTTCTCTGGAAAAAATCGCAACCGGTAGTAAAGAAATACGAAATTGCCGAAGTTACGATAGGTAATATTGAAAAACGCATCGTGGCTACCGGTAAAATATCTCCGCGCAACGAGGTGTTGATCAAGCCTCAAATGTCGGGTATCATTGCCGAGATCTATAAAAAAGCGGGAGACAAGGTGAAGGTAGGCGATTTGATTGCCAAAATAAAGGTGATCCCCGATATGGTAAGCCTCAACAGCGCCGAATCGCGGGTAACCCGGGCGCAATTGGCCTACGACCAGTCGAAGAAGAACTACGACCGCGATGCCAAATTAATGAAAGAAAAGGTGATATCGAAAGAAGAATTCGACAAAACCCGCCTGCAATACGAAAACGACAAAGAGGAGCTGGGTGCCGCCAAAGACAACCTCAGTCTGGTTCGCGACGGAATTACCAGCAGCAAATCACAGGTGAGCAACACATTGGTTCGCTCCACCATCAACGGCACCATTCTCGATATTCCGGTGAAGGTTGGAAACTCGGTGATTCAATCCAACAGTTTCAACGACGGAACAACGATTGCTACCGTGGCCAATATGAGCGACATGCTTTTTGTGGGAAAATTAGACGAAACGGAAGTGGGCAAACTGAAAACCGGCATGTTGATGGATATTACCATCGGCGCGATGCAGGATCAGAAACTGACCGCAACACTCGAATATATATCTCCGAAAGGAACGGAAGAGAACGGTGCCATCATGTTCGAGATGAAGGCTGCCCTCAAAATCCCCGCCTCGGTATTCGTACGTGCCGGCTACAGCGCCAACGCGGAGATTCTACTCAACAGGTTATCCAATGTACTGACCCTTCCCGAAAACTGCATCGAATTCAGCGGCGACACCTCGTATGTTTATCTATTAAAAAACAAAGAGCCACAGACATTTGACAAAAAAGTGGTCAAGGTTGGATTGTCCGACGGCATAAAAATCGAAGTACAATCGGGATTGAAAGCGAAGGATAAAGTGCGCGGAGCCGAAATAATGGCCATGAAGAAGGAACAAAAACAGGATGACAAATCGGACGACAGATAACCTGAAAACCGGAGCAGACGATTCCTTGCGACAACTGCAAGTCGTTCCGGCTCAGGAGTTACATCACTTCATTAACACATGCATTTCATGATAAAGAAAATTATACTGATCGGACTGATCTTTCTTCCATTGACCTCCTTTGCTCAAAAGGTCTGGACGTTGGAACAGTGTGTCGATACTGCCTGGAACAACAACCTGAAAATCCGGCAGCAGCAAAATACGGCGCAAAACCGCGAGATCAATTACCGGCAGGCACGCCTCAACCTCCTGCCCAACCTAAACGGATCTATCGGTCAGAATTTTGTATTCGGACGTTCGCTAACGGCGGCCAACACCTATGCAAGTTCCAATTCGAAGCAAACTTCGCTGAACCTGTCGAGCAACGTAACGCTGTTTGATGGTTTGAAAATGAAGTACAATATCGACGCACGGAAGGCCGACTGGATGGCCTCCAAAGCCGATCTGGAAAAGATACGGAAAGATATCGCCCTGAGTGTGGCCACGGCATACATGCAGGTATTGCTCAACAAGGAGCTGTTGCAAATTGCCAACGACCAACTGGCATTGACCAAAACAAAGATAGAACAGCGTCAGGTATTGGTATCCAACGGTAAAATGGCCGAAGGCGAGATGTACGAATTGCAGGCGCAGGCTGCCAAAGAGGATCTGAGCCGTACACAAAACGAAAACGCGTTAAAGCTGTCGTTGCTCGATCTTGCCCAGATCATGGAAATCGACAATTTTGAACAGCTGGATGTGGTGGTGCCGGAAAATCTTATCGACAAAAACGCGATGATTATCTCCGCGCAAACGATCTACGAAAGCGCCATTATTCACCGCCCCGAGATTAAAAGCGCAGAATACCGTCTGCTGAGCGGATCGAAAGATCTGCTGGCCACCAAAGCAGAACTCTACCCTTCGTTGAGTCTCGGAGCCAATTCGGGCACCGGGTACTACAACATGAGCCACGCCAGCAACGACGCGTTCGGGAAACAGTTGAAAAACAACCTGACGACATCCGTCGGGCTGACTCTCTCCATCCCCATTTTCAACAAGTTTGACGTACAAAACCGGGTGAAGATTGCCCAAAATGGGATTGAAAACAGCAAGCTCGACATTCAGAATGCGAAACTGGATATGAAAAAGTCGATTCAACAGGCCTACTACAACGCGCTGGCAGCTCAAAGCCGCTGGGAAGCAGCGCTGAAGTCGGAAACAGCCAGTCAGGAAGCATACCGTTTTGCCAACCAGAAATATGAAGCCGGACGGGCATCGGTCTACGAACTCTATCAGGCCAAAAGCAACCTCACCCAGGTGCTTTCTGAGAAGACACAGGCCAAATACGAGTATGCCTTCCGCGTAAAGATTCTGGAATTGCTGAAATAGCCTCTAATGAGCCAATACGACAATGTGCTAATGTGCCAATGTAACGACACGAATTGACGGATATCTTCCAGATAATCCTGACACTTTATCGATTATTCTATTTGTCGGATTCTGTCAGAGTCTCCAATTAGTTTATTAGCACATTGTCGTATTGGCACATTTTCAAATTGGGCGCTTTTTCGTACCTTTGCGGAAAATTTTTCAGCGATGCAAAAACCCTCCATACCCAAAGGAACGCGCGACTTTTCGCCCGAAGAGATGGCGAACCGCAACTATATTTTCAACACCATTAAGTCTGTTTTTCAACTCTATGGCTTTCGCCAGATCGAGACCCCAGCACAGGAAAATCTTTCGACCCTGATGGGAAAGTACGGCGAAGAGGGCGACAAACTTTTGTTCAAAATATTGAATTCGGGCGATTTTGCCGGTGGCGTTGGCGATGAAGAGTGGGCGGCCAAGAACAGCGTGAAGCTTACGTCAAAGATATCCGAAAAGGGACTTCGTTACGACCTCACCGTTCCTTTTGCCCGTTACGTGGTGCAACACCGCGACCAGATCACCTTTCCTTTCAAACGTTACCAGATTCAGCCGGTATGGCGCGCCGATCGTCCGCAGAAAGGGCGTTATCGCGAATTCTACCAGTGCGATGCCGATGTGGTAGGCAGCAATTCGCTGGTAAACGAAGCCGAACTGCTGCAGATGATCGACGAGGTATTTCATCGCCTGAACATCAACGTTACCATTAAGCTCAACAACCGCAAAATACTGGCCGGTATTGCCGAGTATATTGGAGAACCTGACCGATTAATTGATGTTACAACCGCAATTGATAAACTAGATAAAATTGGAGAAGAAAATGTTCTTGAAGAATTACGAAGTAAAGGATTCCAAGAAAATGCGCTAAAAGAACTAAAAAACATTCTGTCAATTTTCATTATTACGGTAGATAATAATCCATCTGTTAATACAACCAATCAAAAAATTCTTAACCAACTTAGATTGATTCTAAATTCTGAAATTGCCAATAAAGGAATTGATGAAATTGAAGAAATTCTAAGTATGGTAGAGTTAATGGGAATACAAACCACAATAGAATTTGATGTAACCCTTGCCCGTGGTTTGAACTACTACACCGGTGCCATCATCGAGGTAAAAGCAAACGACGTGCAGATCGGCAGCATCAGCGGTGGCGGTCGTTACGACAACCTGACCGGCGTGTTCGGCATGGACGGCGTTTCGGGCGTGGGCATCTCCTTCGGTGCCGACCGCATCTACGACGTGCTCAACCAACTGAACGGCTTCCCTGCTATGTCGGAAGAGAATACACGCCTGCTGTTTATCAACTTCGGGGACAAGGAACAACGTTTCTGCCTGCCATTGTTGAAAGCGGTACGCGCAGCCGGCATCAACGCCGAAATCTTCCCCGAAGCGGCAAAAATCAAGAAACAGATGAGCTATGCCGACAGCAAAAAGATCCCCTTCGTGGCTATTGTCGGCGAAAACGAAATCAACGCCAATGCCGTTATGCTCAAGAACATGACGAGCGGCGAACAGCAGTTGGTTCCGGTCGACGAGTTGGTCGACAAGATGAACGCTCAGTAAAAGACAGAAAAAGGATAACGACGGTTATCCTTTTTTTATATCACAAAACGATTTCACCATTAAGGCATTAAGAATAATGAGCATACCACTTCATGCTCCTTAATTTCTTAATGGCCTATGTCAGATAAAAAAGATGAAGCAGGAAGGATTGGTAAAAAGATGTCTGTTATTGATGGCCGGGCTGTTTATTATGGCTCTCGGAGTAGTGTTGTCGGTCAAGGCAAACTTAGGCACCTCACCCATCTCCGCCCCACCCTACGTCTACAGTCAGGCTTTTCCGCTTACGATGGGTACCACCACTATTCTGATGAACATGGGGCTTATTCTGCTGCAAATCGTGCTGTTGCGCAAGCAGTACGAATGGATTCAGCTCACGCAGATCATCGCCGTCTCCGTTTTCGGACTCTTCATCGACCTTACCATGCCGTTAGTCTCCTGGATTCACCCCTCCAACTATTTCGCACAATGGGGACTCTGTCTGCTGAGCTGCGTGGTGCTGGGCTTCGGGGTCTTTCTCGAAGTAAAAGCGAAGGTAACCTACCTTGCGGGTGAGGGATTATCGCTGGCTCTTGCCAAGGTGTTCCGGCTGGAGTTCGGCAAAGCCAAAGTAAGTGTCGACTGCTCGTTGGTCGTGCTTGGCGTGGCGAGCTCTTTTCTGCTGTTGCACCGTCTGGAGGGAGTACGCGAAGGCACGGTGGCAGCAGCGCTCTTAGTGGGCACCATTGTCCGCTTTTATGCCAAACACATTTCTTTTATCGACCAATGGTTGGGTAACAAACCGGTTGAAGAAGAAAAAGTTTCTGTCGTAACGGCTACCGAATCCAAACCACAACTCGTCATCACCATTGCCCGCGAATATGGTAGCGGCGGGCACGAAATCGGTGAGATACTGGCACGCAAATTAGGCATCGCATTCTACGACAGCAAACTAATCGACCTCACGGCACTCGAAGGCGGATTTACACCGGAATATGTGCAGGAGCACGAACAAAAGCTGGCCAATACGCTGCTCTACGACCTGTACGAACAGAACTATGCCTACGTAAACGAAGAGATGCCGCCGCTCGACTCGCTCTTTATGGTGCAAAGCAAGGTAATCCGCG
>CAZFTY010000176.1:0-5648 GCA_964521835.1 uncultured Microbacter sp. | reverse complement strand
AATTAAATCAACTTGCCGATCAGGGCGTTACTTTCAAGCCGGCGACGGAGTTGGTAAAAGGTCGTCTGGTCGATTCGTTATTGTATGATGATGGTATTCAGACTTATATCAAGAATAAAATCGGAATTAAAGAAAAGGCTGATTTGTCGATTGTGAAGCTGGAGGCAATGAAAAATGCCGCTTCCGACGAAAAGATGTCTGAAAACAAAATTGCGGTTGTTTATGCTTACGGCGAAATCGATGGAACGAGTCCGGGAGGAATCTCTTCGGACGAAACGGTTAAAACATTGGCGAAAATACGGAAGGACGATAAGATTAAAGCGGTTGTTTTCCGCGTCAATTCGCCGGGTGGTAGCGCTTTGGGCTCCGAACTGATTTGGAGAGAGGTGAGCCTGATGAAAGCCAAGAAGCCGATTTTTGTCTCCATGGGCGATTATGCCGCTTCGGGGGGGTACTATATCTCTGCGCCGGCCGATATGATTATTGCTCAGCCTAATACACTTACCGGTTCTATCGGTGTCTTTGGTATGTTCCCGAACATCAGTGGATTGGCAGGCAAGATTGGCATTAGTTTCGATGGCGTGCAAACAAACAAATACAGTGATCTGCCCAAAGTAAACCGGGCTATGAATCCCGAAGAAAAAGAGCTTTTGCAGGCTTATGTAAACCATACGTACGAAACCTTTGTCGGTCATTGTGCCCAGGGACGTAAAATGACTCCGGATGCAATTAAGAAGATTGCCGAAGGTCGTGTCTGGACTGGTGAACAAGCAAAGAAACTTGGACTTGTGGACGCATTGGGCAATCTGAACGACGCCATCTCCTTAATTGCGAAGAAGGCGCATCTGGCTACCTATAATGTGGTGGAATACCCCAAACAAAAGAGTTTTATTGAGAAATTTATGAGTAGCCTGGATGCCAAAATGCAGGAGCGGGTTCAGAAAGCTCAACTGGGAGAATATTATCCCTACCTGAAGCAAATTAGAGCAATTTCTTCGCTTCAGGGCGTTCAGGCTTTGATGCCGTTGAACATTACTGTAAAATAATTACGCGATTACGATGAACAAGCGGTTCTTTCTCATTGACTTGATTCTGTGGATGCTTTCGGGTATCTACGCACTGGTTGTGCGTTCCCGGAACTGGTTGTTCGATCGTGGATTTCTTCAAAGTAAAAGCTTCGATTTTCCGGTTATTTCGGTTGGCAACCTCACGGTAGGAGGAACCGGGAAAACGCCTCATACCGAGTATATTCTTTCCCTTTTGGGTCAATCGATGAAAGTAGCGGCTCTGAGCCGGGGGTATAAACGCAAAACCTCAGGGTTTGTGCTTGCCGATGCACATGCTACGGGAGCGACCATTGGCGACGAACCGTACCAGATTAAACGCAAATTTCCCGAAGTTGTCGTGGCTGTTGATGGAAACCGGCGTCGGGGAATTGCACGGCTATTGGCAAACAAGGATTTGCAACCGCTTTCGGCCATCGTGCTCGATGATGCTTTTCAACATCGCTATGTTACACCCGGATTGAACATCCTTATAACCGACTGCAACCGCCTCTTCACCGACGATCATATTTTGCCTTACGGTCGCTTACGCGAGTCAGTTCACAGCAAAAACAGAGCGAATATTATCATCGTGTCGAAATGTCCGGAGGCGATGCGTCCAATGGATTTCAGGGTTATATCAAAAAAAATCAATGCGTTTCCATATCAGACGCTCTATTTTACTACCTATCAGTATGCCGGAATTTATCCGTTGTTTGCCGGTCTTGCCTCCTCTCAGCCTGTCGTTACCGAAGACCTGAAAACAGGCGTGTTTGTACTGGTTGTAACGGGTATCGTCTCTCCCAGGGGAGTATATGAACATGTGGAGAAATACACAACGGCCTACGATAAGCTTGTATTTCCCGATCATCACGATTTTTCCCGAAGAGATTACGCCCTGATAAAACAAAAGTTCGATGAAAGGCAAACGCCTAAAATAATACTTGTTACCGAAAAAGATGCGGCACGAATGGTGAATGATACCCGATTACCAGACGAATTGAAGCCCTGTATTTATGTGCTGCCGATTAAAGTAAAGTTCTTGGCAGGGCAAGAACTGAAATTCAACCAACAATTACTCACCTATGTTAAAGAAAATTCAAGAAACCACCGATTTTCTGAAAAAGAGAGTTAGTCGTCGTCCCGAAGTAGGCATTGTTTTGGGAACCGGCCTGGGAAATCTGGCAACTCAAATTACCGAAAAAGAAGAAATCGCATACGAAGATATTCCAAACTTTCCCGTATCGACAGTAGAAGGGCATAAAGGGAAGTTGATCATTGGCAAACTTGGGAACAACTTAGTGCTTGCCATGCAGGGGCGTTTTCACTATTACGAAGGTTATGACATGAAGCAGGTTACATTCCCGATTCGTGTCATGCATGAGTTTGGTATCAAAACACTTTTTCTGTCCAATGCTGCCGGAGGCATGAATCGGGCATTCGAGATCGGCGATTTGATGATTATTTCCGATCATATCAATCTCTTTCCGGAACATCCGTTACGGGGTAAAAACTATAGCGAACTGGGTCCCCGGTTCCCCGACATGAGCGAAGCGTATGACAAACAGCTGATAGCCAAAGCTGAAGAGATTGCCCGCGAAAATAATATTAAAGTTCAAAAAGGCGTGTATGTAGGAACTCAGGGGCCTACATTCGAGACTCCTGCAGAATATAACTACTTTCACATTATAGGTGGAGACGCGGTCGGTATGTCGACTGTTCCCGAGGTTATCGTTGCTCATCATTCCGGCATGAGAACCTTTGCCATCTCTATTATTACCGATTTGGGCGTGCCCGACAAGATCATTGAGGTCACACACGAGGAGGTTCAGCAAATCGCAAACGATGTGCAGCCATTTATGACCTTAATAATGACTGAACTCATTAATCGCATTTGACGTTTCGCAAAAACAATATACAAAGAAGGGTGCCTTTTACGGTTCCCTTTTTTGTCGTACCTGTATCGGAACGTCTCTTTTTTTGTAATGCCTTAATTTTATTCGATTTACGTTATGCATAAAAATATTTTTGCAGGGTTGCTTTTATTTCAGATTTCCGCTTCTTTACTGGCGAATGGCATTCATTATGCCGATTCGGTTCCTGCAACGTTTGAGAGGCAACTTAACGAAGTCCAAATCACAGAGCAGAAGACGGTGCGTTCACTCTCTGTGTTCAAAACGCTTAATGTTGCCGGCAAGCCTTCTGTATCGGGTTTTACAGCTGCTGCAATGCTGCAACAAATTCCATCCCTTAGTTCCGATATTGAAGGCAATATCCGTTTGAGGGGAAGCAATAAGGTCTCTTTGCTGTTTGAGGGCATTCCAATCTCGTTGTTCGAGGAGAACCGTGGCGACTTACTGATTCAGATGCCGGTCGGCCTTTTGTCTTCTATTCTTGTATTTAATATGTTACCCACATCCGGTATCAGTGAGGGTGAAGCAGGTGCGATCGATTTCATCTTTTCACCGGACTTTTCGGCTAAGAACGAGTGGAAGGCCTCGCTTGCAAAAGGTACTCATAACCGGTATGATGCTGCGATTCTTGCCGGATCCCGCATCGGTAAATTCAGATGGCAGGCAGGCTACGATTTTCGGAAAGAGTACCGCTATAGAACGTACCAAAAAACTACCACAGACAAAACGGGCAGGGCTCAGATGAGTAACAACGCGGAGGCATGGCCACGCACACATGTTGGGCTGCTAAATGGTCAATATTTGTTCAGCGCCTC
Organism: uncultured Microbacter sp.; assembly: GCA_964521835.1. Lineage (GTDB taxonomy): Bacteria > Bacteroidota > Bacteroidia > Bacteroidales > Paludibacteraceae > Microbacter. The sequence continues at coordinate 1,877 of CAZFTY010000176.1, read as the reverse complement.
CGATATCCTCAGTTTTACCGGACTTTTCCAGTGTATGAATTATGATCGTTTAGGTAACATAAACAACATGAAGGTCAATCCGTCAGGCTCTGTGGTTGCGAATGTCCTGCGGCAGCGAGATAATTCGGAGACGCAGACCGGTCATTCGGCTGGTCTCACCTGGAAGCATCTTTGGAAAGATCAGCAGGCAGGGTTGGAGCTGACGTTGAATCACGATGCTTTCGATTATAATCAGGGCAATCGGTTCGCGAATAAAAAACCGGGGACGGATATAATCCTTGCACAGGATCGCCTTTTTATCGAACAAAATAAAAAGCAGTGGTTCGCTTCAGTCAAATTATCCAAACAGTTTGCTGATGGTTTGACCGGGCAAATAGGCTATAACGGACAGTGGCATAAAGATGATTGTTCCGCTTCAGACGACGACTTGATTAATTCTGTCTGGGTGCATAATGTCGCGAAAAGCAATGACTACATATTGACTAAAAAACTGCATACCGCATATGCCGAGATTGATTATGGCACAGGTTTATGGCATTATATCGCAGGTTTTCAGGCTCTGTTCGATTCTCGTCAGGGAAATAAGAGCGGAGATTCGGATTTAACCCGTCAAAACAGGTTTTACCTGCTCCCGCATTTTGAGATAATCTGCCAAAAATCGTCGTTTTCATCGTGCTCTATGCGTTATCAGGAGCGGTTGAATCGTCCTTTTCTCAGTGATCTGAATCCGTTTATCGATAACAGTGATGCAACCTATGTCCATCAGGGGAACCCGGGTCTTCAAAATGAATTGGTGCATTTAGCCGAACTTTCTAATATTACGAGAATCGCGGCTATTACGCTGAATCCGGTAGTGTTTTATCGATACAGATATAACCAATTAGTCGATTTCGCGAAGGTGTCAAATGGAGCTACCGTATGGATGAAAGAGAATGCTTCTCATTCTCAGGATATCGGCCTTGAAATCAATGTGGCATGGAAACCATATCGTTTCCTTACAGCAGAGGCCTCTGCAACGGGTTGTCATTACGAAATCGATGGTACACGGCAGGGGTATGGAATCAGGGGGCGATACTCTGTCGATGCGAAAGGAAATTTAATGGTAAAATTGCCTCTGGGGCTTGTCTGGGATATCTATGGATACTACACCGACCGGCAATTGACCATTCAGGGGCAGATAGCCGCATTAGGAACTGTCGGAAGTTCTCTTTCTTATTCAGGGTATAAAAATCGATTGAAATTCTCTCTTTCGATCGAGAATATTACCAATTCTATTAACGAGAGGACAATCCTTAATACCATGGGTACGCAGCAATTCATTTTCCGCGGTCGCAATGCAAGAACGGTCTGGCTTAGCTGCGGTTATCAGTTATAAAAATAACTATAAATTGAAAGGCTGACAGCGAATCATATTCGCTGACAACCTTTTCGTTTGAACTATATATACACTACAATGAAAGACCTTTCGTTTGTCTTTTAATGCTCACCTTGTCGGCTTACCCTCTTTTTAATTTATGCCACACTGGTATTATTCACATGCATATCGGGTATCGGATTCTTAATTATAGCAAGATGCATATCGGGTATTGGGTTCTTAATTATAGCGAGATGCATATCGGGTATCGGGTTCTTAATTATAGCAAGATGCATATCGGGTATTGGGTTCTTAATAATGTCCACATGCATATCTGGAAGTGGGTTCTTAATTATAGCGAGATGCATATCGGGTATCGGGTTCTTGATAATGTCCACATGCATATCGGGTATCGGATTCTTAATTATAGCAAGATGCATATCTGGAAGTGGGTTCTTAATTATAGCGAGATGCATATCGGGTATTGGGTTCTTAATAATGTCCACATGCATATCTGGAAGTG
>CAZFTY010000175.1:0-5654 GCA_964521835.1 uncultured Microbacter sp. | reverse complement strand
GGAATGCCTCTTGCATACATGAAACAATGGTTAAGCATTGAAGATACCAAAGAAGCCGACAAATTACAAGTTGGTATTCCGACGGACTCTATTGACAACCAGTTTGCATGGTGGCTCAACAAAGCTCGCTTTGTGAATCCACAAGCTCAGGTGGCTATTAAAGCAGATGGCAACGTTCCTTATCCGGCTGTAAAAAAAGTATTGGATCTCATTCAGAAGAATGGAATTAACAAATTCAATTTTGTTACCATATACGACAAACAGGAAGTCGGGATAAAAGATATTCCTAAACAATAGGATTAACTGAGAAAAAGATTTATCTAACAGATATAAATTAAAAAATTATGGGTGAAGTAGTTCAAGAAGAAAAAGCGCAGAAAGGTGCGAAAAAACGCCCGAAGAAACATCCTGGCCGTATCGACATGACGCCGATGGTGGACTTGATGTGTCTTTTGTTGACGTTCTTTATTCTTACCGCCGCATTCAGCAAACCCAAAATAATGACGATTACCATGCCCGAAAAGGATGATAAGACGGTTCCGCCTAAAATTGATGCGAGACGTACGTTGAACATCCTTTTAACGGACAGTGACCGCGTGTATTATTATGTGGGTGCAATTGAACCCGGTAAGCCCCAACCTGAAATTGTAAAATCGAACTTTAGTAAAGACGGAATACGGAAAGTCCTCTTGTTGAAAAACAAAGACCTGTTTACTAAAATTTCGGAATTCAATGAAAAAAGGGTAAAGGGTAAAATACATGTATCCGATGCTGCTGCAGAGGACTTCATTAAAGACTTGAAGAAAGACGATAATGTAGGACCTATCATATTGATAAAAGCAGACGAAGGTGCCAGATACAAGGACATCGTCTCTATTGTAGATGAAATGGCAATTACAAACATAGCTAGTTATGCGATTGTAGATTTAAGTGCTCCTGAAAAGGCGCTACTTAAAGCTCAACCCCGATAGTTAGTACTAATACTGAAATAGAATGGCTATGACTAATGAAAAACAGTATATAGAATCACTTGAGGAAATGGTCTTCAAGAACCGTAACAAAGAGTACGGTTCTTATCAGCTCCGGAAAAAGTACAAGAAATATGTACTTATTTCTCTGGCGTTAGGACTTTTCCTGTTGGGAGCTGTAATTGCTTACCCTTTGGTAAAAAGTTTGCTTGCAAAAGAAAACTTTGGTAAAAAGACTCAGGTAGAAGTTAGTGTCGATTTGAAGAAAATGGAGAACGCACCACCTCCTCCACCTCCTCCGCCTCCTGCAGAGAAGATTGTTGAGCAGGTGAAGTTTGTGGCTCCTAAGGTTACAACCGATACTACACAGGTTACAAAAGACTTCGGAAAACAGGCCGTACTGGTTGAAACAGGTGGACCTCCTCCTACAATTGAACCGGTCAAAGTAGAACCTGTTATTGAAGTGAAGAAGGAAGTGGATGAAACTCCCTTCATGATTGTAGAAGAGATGCCTCAATTCCCGGACGGCGATGTTGCCAGTTATTTGGGTAAAAACATCAAATATCCGGTGGTAGCTCAGGAAAATGGTATACAAGGACGTGTTATTTGTCAGTTTGTGATCAATAGAGACGGTTCTATCGTCGACGTACAGGTTGTACGTGGTGTTGATCCAAGTCTTGATAAAGAAGCTGTACGCGTGATACAAAACATGCCTCGATGGACCCCTGGAAAACAACGTGGTCAGGCTGTACGTGTAAAATATACGCTCCCTGTAAACTTCAAATTGCAGTAATTTTTACTTTTTGATATTTAAGAAAACCGTTTGGCTTAATGTCAAACGGTTTTTTTTACTTGTTTACGCTATATGATCGAAACAACCGAGATTTATTCAGAACAAACCGTTCTTGTGGGATTGATTACCCGCGAACAAAACGAGCAGCAGGCAAAAGAATATTTGTCTGAGCTGGCTTTTCTTGCTGAAACCGCTGGTGCGATACCAGTCAAACAATTCTTTCAACGGTTAGAATACCCCAATCCGAAAACGTTTGTCGGACAAGGAAAGCTGGAGGAAATCAAGAGCTACATTGCCGATCGTGAAGAGATTGGAATGATTGTATTCGACGACGAGTTGACTCCCGTTCAGCTGAAGAATATTGAAGATGCCCTTCAGGTAAAAGTATTAGACAGAACCAATCTGATTCTTGATATTTTTGCCAAGCGGGCTCAAACAGCACATGCAAAAACACAGGTAGAGCTTGCTCAATACCAATACCTGCTGCCACGACTTACCCGAATGTGGACTCACCTTGAACGTCAGCGGGGTGGTATCGGTATGCGCGGACCGGGTGAAGCGCAGATTGAAACCGACCGACGGATCATCCTTACAAAAATATCGCTCCTGAAAGAGGAGCTTAAAGCGATCGACAAGCAAAAAGCGTCACAGCGTAAGAACAGAGGAAAAATGGTACGGGTGGCTTTGGTCGGTTATACAAACGTGGGCAAATCCACGCTGATGAATCTTCTGAGCAAATCGGATGTTTTTGCCGAAAATAAACTGTTTGCCACTCTCGATACTACGGTACGGAAAGTAATTATCGACAACCTTCCATTCTTACTGACGGATACCGTGGGCTTTATCAGAAAGCTGCCCCATCATCTTGTGGAATCTTTCAAATCCACACTCGACGAAGTGCGTGAAGCGGATCTGTTGGTGCATGTAGTCGACATATCGCATCCGAATTTTGAAGAACAATACGAAGTCGTAAACAAAACGTTGCTCGAAATCAACAAAGAGGAGAAACCTGCGATTGTTGTATTCAATAAGACGGACGCATTCTCCTATACACCAAAAGCGGCGGATGATTTGACTCCGTCGACGAAAGAAAATATAAGTCTGGCCGATCTGGAACAGACCTGGATGAGTAAAATGCATGACAATTGCATCTTTATATCGGCTAAAAACCGGACAAATATAGAAGCGATGCGATTGCTTTTTTATAATAAGGTGAAGGAGATCCATATTACGCGTTTTCCTTACAACGATTTTTTATATCAGAATTATACAGAAGAGGACTTTGAATAAGCAAAGTCTGTAACAAAAACGTACTCAATATATCATTCAATGAAACCGCCCTATTTGCAATACGGAGATAAAATTGCTATCATCTCTCCATCCGGGAATATCGATTCATCTTTAATAGACAATGCTGCCGGGATTCTCGAATCGTGGGGACTTGTTCCTGTAATTGGCAAGAATGCAAAAAACAGTTACGGTCGGTATGCCGGTACTCCCGAAGAGCGGCTCGAGGATTTACAGTGGGCTCTCGATCAAAAAGAGATCAAAGCCGTGCTTTGCAGTCGTGGAGGGTATGGCCTGGTTCAGATCATAGATGATGTCGATTTTTCTCATTTCGAATTGTATCCCAAGTGGTTGATCGGATTTAGTGATATTACGGTTCTGCATATGGGTATTGCCGCTTACGACATAGCCTCGTGTCATGGTATTATGGCAAAAGATATCTGCGCAAACGGCAAGGCTGCCGACGCTTTGAAAGAGCTACTGTTCGGAACTTTAACGGAGTATGCCGGTATAGCCGCTAATCCGCTGAACCGTACCGGAGAGGTGCATGGAAAAATTATCGGCGGCAATTTGTCGGTGATGTGTGGTATGCGGGGAACCCACTTTGATATAGATCCTCAGGGGAAAATATTGTTTATCGAGGATGTCGGAGAAAAACCGTATCAAATCGATCGTTATATCTGGAATCTGAAAACAGGCGGTATTCTGGAGCAAATATCAGGTTTGCTCGTTGGACAGTTTACCGAATATGAGGAGGACGAAGAGATGAAGGCTACTGTCTATGAACTCATTGCAGGCGCTGTGGCAGAATACGATTATCCGGTCGCTTTCGGTTTTCCGGGTGGGCATGTCGACGATAACTTATCGCTCCCGTTTGGAGTCGACACCACAATGAATGTTTCTGACGAAGGTATTAGACTCCGTTTTACATAAAAATATCTGTTTCGACCCAAAATAGGGGGCAGAAACATGCAATTTGAATAGCGCAACAGAAAAACCGTCGACCGACGATTTCTGTTGCGCTATTTTGCCATTCTATCCTAAAATGAGAGGCAATTTATCTTACCCGCCTGCTCGGGATGCCAAGACGAGATACAAAATCTGTTAACATAACTTTCATTCGCCCCTGTCGTTCGTTAAATTAAACTGGTATTCCAATTTAATATGCTTGTATGTAGATGTTTGTGTTTGTGTGTGGCATCTTTTGTTAGTGTTCAAATTTAACATTAATAAAGCATAAAGAACCGATGTTTATCCAAACATTTTGCTACTTTTGAGATTGTTATTTTCATGAAAAGCTGATGATAAGTAAGTTGTAATAGATCGGGATTCGATTTCTCAAAGATGCGATATTCCGGGGTCGACTGTACGATCTTCAGTTTTTAATACCATAATAGTTGAAACGATATATAAAAAATGTATCTCTCAATCGATGGTGATGTCTCGTTGTTTTTGTCTTTTAAATCTTAATCAATACTTTCTAATTATCACAAACACAAGATCATGAGTACACAAAATGTTTATTTCTTTGGCAATAAAACAGCCGAAGGTGACGGCAAAATGAGAGACCTGCTTGGAGGCAAAGGAGCCAATCTGGCAGAGATGAATTTAATCGGTATCCCGGTGCCTCCCGGTTTCACTATCACAACCGAAATGTGCAACGAGTACTTCAGAATCGGACAGAATGCCGTTGTAGAGCTGATTAAGCCGGAGGTAACAAGTGCTATGAAACGCGTTGAAGAGGCCGTCAGCGGCCCGAAATTCGGCGACAACTCTAATCCTCTGCTCGTATCGGTTCGATCCGGAGCACGTGCTTCGATGCCCGGTATGATGGATACCATCCTTAATCTGGGGTTGAATGATGCAGCTGTGGAAACGTTGGCTTCCAAAAGTGGTAACCCCCGTTTTGCATGGGACTCGTATCGCCGCTTCGTACAAATGTACGGTGATGTCGTACTGGGTATGAAACCCGTCAGCAAAGAGGATGAAGATCCGTTTGAAGTCATTATACATAACGCAAAACGCGACAAAGGAATTGTAAACGATACCGATCTTACAACCGAAGATCTCAAGGAGTTGGTTGTTAAATTTAAAGCTGCCGTAAAACAAAATACAGGAAAAGATTTTCCGACCGATCCGTGGGAACAACTTTGGGGCGCAGTGATGGCCGTATTCGATAGCTGGATGAACGAACGTGCCATTCTTTATCGTAAACTGAATAAAATTCCCGCCGAATGGGGTACTGCCGTTAATGTGCAGGCTATGGTATTCGGTAATATGGGTAACAACTCCGCAACAGGAGTGGCCTTCACCCGGGATGCATCTACCGGCGAAGATATATTCAACGGAGAGTATCTGATCAACGCGCAGGGTGAAGATGTGGTTGCCGGTATTCGTACTCCGCAACAGATTACCATCGAAGGATCACGCCGCTGGGCAGCATTGCAAAATATTGCAGAAGAGGTACGGAAAGAGAAATATCCTTCACTGGAAGAAGCCATGCCGGCTGCTTATGCCGATCTGAACGAGATACAACAAAAGCTCGAAGATCACAGCGCCGATATGCAGGACATCGAATTTACCATTCAGGACGGCAAACTCTGGCT
>CAZFTY010000174.1:0-5665 GCA_964521835.1 uncultured Microbacter sp. | reverse complement strand
ACGCAGCTTCTGGAACACTGAAATTGCAGAATCCCGCCGAGGTAGCCAAACGTCAGCTCGATACCTATCTCTACTACCTGTTGGGCGAAAATCTTCCGTGCGATGGCCACTACGAGAATCTGCAAAAAGCAAAATCGTGGGGATTCAAGATTTCGGATGCCATGCGTAAGTGCAACAATATGGACGAGGTGTTCGACTTTATTCACTACTGGGATAAGGAGCGGAGCAAATTACCCGTGGCAACCGATGGTATTGTGTTGAAAATAAATTCACTGCGTCAGCAACAGGAGTTGGGTTTTACGGCCAAATCGCCCCGCTGGGCAGTAGCGTTCAAATATCAGGCCGAGCAGGTATCGACGGTGCTCAAAAGCGTGGAATTCCAGGTGGGGCGCACAGGAACAGTCACTCCGGTGGCCAACCTTGAACCGGTCTTGCTTGCAGGAACTACCGTAAAGCGGGCGACGCTGAACAATGCAGCCTTTATCGAAAGTTTCGATCTCCATTTGGGCGATTCGCTCTTTGTGGAAAAGGGCGGCGAGATTATTCCGAAGATTGTGGGTGTCGATTTGGAGCAGCGGGCACAGGCCGGCGAACGGATCCAATTCATTACCCATTGTCCCGATTGTGGCACCGAACTGCAACGCAACGAAGGCGAAGCGGCCTGGTATTGTCCGAATGAGAACGGCTGTTCGCCTCAGATCAAAGGAAAAATCGAACATTTTATCAGTCGCAAGGCGATGAATATCGACGGCATCGGTTCCGAAACAGTCGATCTGCTCTATCAGCAGGGCTTGATTCAGAATATAGCCGATCTCTATCTGTTGAAAGTGCCGCAAATTGTCGGTCTGGAACGGATGGGGCAGAAGTCGGCGCAAAATATGATAGAAGGGATTGCCGCATCCAGACAAGTGCCGTTTGAACGGGTATTGTTTGCGTTGGGCATTCGTTTCGTTGGAGAAAAGGTGGCGAAAACCCTGGCTCAGGCCTTTGGAAGTATCGAAGCTTTAGCGCAGGCTAAAGAATACGAGCTGGCAGCCGTGCGCGATGTGGGTGAGCGCATTGCTCAAAGTGTGGTCGACTACTTTGCCGACGAACGCAACCGGACATTGATCGAGCGCTTGAAGGAATACGGTTTGCAATTGGCAGTTTCGGAAGAAAAACGTGCAACTAAAAGCTCTTTGCTCGAAGGTAAGGTCGTTGTGGTGAGCGGCGTGTTTACCCATCACTCCCGCGACGAATACAAGGCTCTGATTGAGCAGAACGGAGGCAAGGAAACCGGTTCCGTGTCGGCCAAGACTTCGTTTGTTCTGGCCGGAGCCAATATGGGGCCGGCCAAGCTGGAGAAAGCCAAAGCGTTGGGAGTGGCAATTGTAAGCGAAGAGGCGTTTCTGGCGATGATAGGGTCGGAGCCAACCTCTGCAACTCCCGTCAATCCTCAGGGAACCCTATTTTAACTTGCTATTTGGGGTAAAAGTGCGTACCTTTGCATTGCAATTTACAATTCAAAAACAATAGATTATGAAGCGGTGTATTGCATTTTTATCGTTTGTACTGACCATGCTTGTAAGCGCACAGTTATGTAGCGCTCAAAGTTTTGAAAACCAGGGCGCATCCATTGCATCTGCTTTTAATGCAAAGAATGCATCCGCTCTGTCGAACTATCTTTGCAATAGCGTGGAACTGGTGTTGCCCGGGGTCGATAATACCTATCCCAAAGCCCAGGCACACAATCAGATCGCTGCTTTTTTTGCAAAACAATCACCTAAATCTTTTGAAATTCTACATCAGGGTTCCCGTGCCAATGTCTCGTTTATTGTGGGACAACTTACCACGGCCACTTCTTCCTTCAGAGTCAATATGCTCTTCAAGAAAGAGGGCAATATCCTGAAAATATATCAATTGCGCATTGAATAATAAGTCAGTGTTTGCCGATCGGCTATTATCTACTGGCTACTATCTACAGACTACTTAAAAATGATTGACAACTTACACGAACAGATCAAAATCTGGTTTGCCGAAGATATAGGCGATGGCGACCATACCTCACTTTCCTGTATTCCTGCTACAGCAACAGGAAAATCGCAGCTCATCATCAAAGAAAAAGGCGTTTTGGCCGGTGTTGAAATTGCCAAGGAAATATTCAAAGCCTTCGATCCGGAGCTTAAAATCGAAGTGTTTATCAACGATGGTGCCGAAGTAAATCCCGGTGATATCGCTTTTGTGGTGGAGGGAAAGGTTCTTTCTCTTTTGCAAACCGAACGCCTGATGCTGAATATTATGCAGCGCATGAGCGGCGTGGCTACCGTTACCCGCAAATATGTGAAACAGCTCGAAGGTCTGAAAACCCGCGTGCTCGATACCCGTAAAACCACTCCGGGTTTGCGTTTACTGGAAAAAGAGGCGGTACATATCGGTGGCGGAGTCAATCACCGGATCGGTTTGTACGATATGATACTGTTGAAGGATAATCATGTCGATTTTGCCGGGGGCATCGATAAGGCTATTCTTTCGGCGCAAAACTACCTGAAAGAAAAGGGCAAATCACTCAAAATCGAGATTGAAGTGCGTAGCTTCGACGAAATCAATCAGGTATTGAAACTGGGTGGTGTCGATCGTATTATGCTCGATAACTTTTCGGTTGAGAATACCAAAAAGGCGGTAGAGCTGATTGGAAGTCGTTTTGAAACCGAATCGTCGGGTGGAATTACTTTCGATACGCTTCGTGCTTATGCCGAATGCGGTGTCGACTATATCTCTGTCGGAGCGCTTACCCATTCGGTGAAGAGCCTGGATATGAGCTTTAAGGCGGTAAAATAAATCGATTTACACATAAAAAAATCCGTCGCACATAATCTGTACGACGGATTTTTGTCTTTTATAAGAATTCTTTATTTGGCCCGGATAATCCAGCGTGTAAATAGAAAACAGATGGCAATCACGCATACGAAATAAATCACATCGCGGCTGTCGATCACTCCGCGACTCATGGCTGTGTAGTGGCTGTTGATGCCGATTGACGCGATAAATGACTGAATTATTCCTGACGTGGAAAGAGAGGCGACAAGATCGAAGCCGAAATAGAAAATAAAGCTGAGCGTGACGGCGAAAACGAAAGCGATAATCTGGTTGTTGGTACAAGCAGAAGTGAATATGCCGATGGCAACGTAGACCGAAGCCAGAAAGATCAGTCCGATAAATGAGCCCCAGAAAGCTCCCGAGTCGACATTGCCGACGGGTTCAGCCATCAGTGATACCGAAATGAAGTAGATAATGGTCGGAATCAGCGATATGATTACCAATAGCAGCCCGGCGAAATATTTGGCGGCTACAATTTGTAACTTGCCGATGGGTCGGGTGTAGATCAATTCAATGGTTCCCATCCGTTTTTCTTCGGCAAAAAGGCGCATGGTAATGGCCGGAATCAAAAACAGATAAAGCCAGGGAGCGAGCGCAAAAAGTCCGTTTAGCTGAGCGTAGCCCGAATCAAGAATATTATATTCGCCGGGGAAGACCCACAAAAACAGCCCGGTAAGCGATAGGAAGATGCCAACAATGATGTAGCCTACGGCCGAGCTGAAGAAGTTGGCAAACTCTTTCCTGAGTAAAACAAGCATGATTCTTTTGATTTGAAATTCGAAGACAAAGATAGTGTAAATCGGTAGCGAGGGAAAATGAAAAAAGTCGTTCTTGCGATTGTATGAAAAATAAATACCTTTGTGAATATTATCCACAGCAGAGCCTTTATGCATAAATTATTGATCATTATTATTGTTGTTCTTTCCTCGGGCTCAATCTTTGCGCAGACGGATGTTAAGTGGGTGAATGTTTCGCTATGGAATCCGGCAGCTACAACCCCCTATTCGTACGATAATTCGGTGATACTCTCTTTGGGGGCGTTGCAGGCAAAGGCTAACAATATATACGGATTGAACGCCAGCGTGTTGAGTAGTATTACCGCGGGTAATATGTATGGACTTCAATTCGGAGGATTGCATTCCAGAATAGAGGGAGCCGCAAAAGGAGTAACTATCTCCGGGCTTTACAATATTCATCATGCGACGATGAACGGAGTGGATATTAGCGGCCTTGCCACGATGAATGTGGTTAATCATCATGGGGTGCAATTGTCTGGAGTCCAGAATATTTGTATGTTTAATACGGATGGGCTTCAGGTTGGGGGCTTAATGAATGTAACCGGGCAGATACTTTCGGGGGTGCAAATCTCCGGCGGTTTCAATGTGGCCAATGTGGCTCGTGGCGTGCAGTTGGCCGGAATTGTGAATTTTGCGTTGACGGATTGTAGTGGAATTCAGGTATCAGCCTTCAATTATGCCACGCATATCAACGGAATGCAAATCGGTGTGGCTAACTTCGCCCGAAGAATGAAAGGTGTGCAATTGGGCCTTGTGAATTACTCAGCCGACTCATCTACTCTGAAGCTTGGTTTAGTATCGATCTCTCCAAAAACTAAAATCAGACCCATACTGTATTATAGCAATCTCGCCACCTTCAATGTCGGATTTCGTTTTATGAACCGGTTATCCTATACCATTCTGGGATTGGGAACTCCGTATGATGCTCCGCATTCGACTTCGTCCGGCCTGTTTTTCTACCGGTTGGGGGCATACCGGCAATTTGGTGGTTTTACGTTGAGTTCGGATGTCGGAGCCAGCTATATTTCAAAATTTTACGAATCACGGGAGCGAAACGGCATATCGTTTGATGGGCGTATGAATATGGAATTAGCGTTGAATAAGCGTTTTTCTGTGATGTGTTCGGGAGGCTACTCCATGAGGAGGTTCCTCGGAAGAAGAGCCTATACCGATTATAAACCAATTATGGAATTGGGGGTGATATTGCCTAATTTGTTGAAATCAAGTAGATGAAACGCAGACTGATATACATACCGATTCTTTCCTTCTGCTTTTGTGTATCGCTTTCTGCACAAAGAGTTGAGGTAATTAGACCATTGCCATCATATGCCGATAGCATTCAGCAGGCGGCAGAGCGCTTGAAAAAGAAGCCTCTTGTTGCTGTGTCCGAAGTTGTTGGTTTGAATCTGGGTGTGTGGGGAATGGATTATCTGGGAGGAGCTGAGTATGCAAAGATCAGCTTCGGAAGCATGAAACATAACATTAACCATCAATGGGTGTGGGACAACGATCAGATGAATACCAATTTATTTGCTCACCCCTACCATGGAGGGTTGTATTTTGCTGCGGCACGTTCAAATGGAATGAATTTCTGGCAATCGTTACCCTTCTCTTTTGGAGGTAGCCTGATGTGGGAAACCCTTATGGAGACGGAACCACCGGCTATCAACGATTTGATGGCAACGACACTGGGAGGAGCCATGATGGGCGAGATGTTATTCCGTTTATCTTCTTCGGTGTACGATGATTCCAAAAGTGGCTCCGGTCGTGTTGCCCGCGAAATTATTGGAGCTCTTCTCTCTCCGATGCAGGGGTTTAATCGTCTTATTACAGGTAAAACCCGGCGTGTACGTCCCAATAATCATGCAGATTATTTCCATTACAATCCGACGACTTTTGAAGTCGGTATAGGAGAACGTTATCTGTCTGAGAAGGGTCATGCTTTTCAGGGCGCTTACGTTACCGAGATCGGGTTTGCAGCTAATCATGGAAATCCTTTTGAAAAAGAGAAC
>CAZFTY010000173.1:0-5691 GCA_964521835.1 uncultured Microbacter sp. | reverse complement strand
GTCACTCTCAATAATTGTTTTACATCTTCAGCTACTTCACCAACACAAAATGTATATGCGGAATCACCTACAAATCCATCTTTTGTTGCGCCACAGTCGACCGAAATAACATCTCCTTCTTTCAAGATTGCATCTTTCGAGGGAATTCCATGTACGACCTGATCGTTAACCGATGTACATAAAGTGTTTGGAAACCCGGCATAACCCAAAAATGTTGGTATTGCACCATGATCTCTGATGCAGGCTTCTGCCACTTTATCGAGCTCCAGTGTCGACACACCCGGAGTAATTAACTTAGCTACTTCAGCCAAAGTTCTTGATACAATCAAATTACTTTGACGAAGTAGCTCAATTTCTTCTTCTGTTTTGAGATATATCATCTCTGCTTATTATTTAATAAGCCGAAATGTTGCCGGTACGTCCCTTAATTCTACCCGATTTCATCAAACCGTCATAATGACGCATCAACAAGCGGCTTTCAATTTGTTGTAGTGTATCCAAAACAACACCAACCAGAATCAACAATGACGTTCCGCCATAGAACTGGGCAAAACTGGTACTTACTCCGGAAATTCTTGCGAATGCAGGTAATATTGCTACCAGTGCAAGGAAGAACGAACCGGGTAAAGTAATGCGCGACATTATTTCATCGAGGTATTCGGCTGTTTTCTTACCAGGTTTTACACCCGGAATAAACCCGTTATTACGCTTCATCTCTTCGGCCATCTGAGTCGGATTGATTGTAATAGCAGTATAAAAATAGGTAAACGCAATAATCAGCACGGCAAATACGAAGTTGTACCAGAATCCCGAGTTATCGGTAAAGGCACTTACCAGTCCGCTTGCTGCTTCCGAATGCGAAAAGCCTACCAGAGTAATTGGAATAAACATGATTGCCTGAGCAAAGATAATCGGCATTACGTTAGCTGCATTCACTTTAAGCGGAATGTATTGACGAACACCTCCATATTGTTTATTACCAACAACACGTTTTGCATATTGAACAGGCACCTTACGGGTTCCCTGAACCAGTAAAATACACAATCCGATAACGAACAACAGACAAACTATTTCTCCGATGAACATCACCAAACCACCGGCAGCATCGCCCAAACGGGAGGCGAACTCCTGTACGACTGCGGTCGGGAGACGGGCAATAATACCGATCATGATGATGAAAGAGATACCGTTACCGATTCCTTTATCAGTAATTCTTTCTCCCAACCACATGATAAACATACTACCCGCTGTTAATATGATGACTGATGTAATTTGAAACCAGAAGCTCTGTGGAAGAGCAGCACCCACATGCCCAAGCTGCACGCTAAGATTGACCAGATAGGCCGGAGATTGGAACAAAAGAATCAAAACGGTCAGATAACGTGTTATCTGGTTCATCTTTTTTCTTCCGCTCTCACCTTCGCGTTGCATCTTTTGGAAATAAGGAACTGCAATGCCCAACAGCTGAACCACAATGGATGCGGAGATGTAAGGCATGATCCCCAAAGCAAAAATAGAAGCATGAGAAAACGCACCACCGGAGAACATGTCCAACAAGCCGAGCAAACCACCCGAGGTTTGGTTTTGCAAAGCTTCCAAATTGGCGGGGTTAATTCCCGGTAATACTATGTACGACCCGAAACGATAAACCATAACAAAAAGTATGGTGGTTATCAGACGTTTTCTAAGGTCTTCTATTTTCCAAATATTTTGGAGTGTTTCAATAAAGCGTTTCATCGGATTACAATTTTACCACTGTTCCACCTGCTGCTACGATAGCTTCTTCTGCCGATTTTGAAAATGCATTGGCTTCTACCTCAATTTTTGCACTCAATGCACCATTGCCCAAAATCTTTACAAGATCATTTTTTCCAATAAATCCAGCCTGAAGTAATTCGGCAACACCAATTTTGGTCAGCTTTGTAGCTTCAGCTAAAGTTTGTAAAGTAGCAAGGTTAATCGGTTTGTATTCAACACGACTTATATTTTTGAACCCAAATTTGGGCAAACGGCGTTGCAAAGGCATCTGACCTCCTTCAAAACCGATTTTTTTCTTATAACCTGAACGGGATTTAGCACCGTTAAGACCACGGGTAGCTGTACCTCCTAAACCGGAACCGGTACCACGACCTATTCTTTTTCTTACCTTAACGGATCCTTTTGCAGGTGTCAAATTACTTAAATCCATATATGTATGTTATATTAAGCGTATTAAACAATTTATTTCTCTACTACTACCAAATGTCTCACTTTTTCTACCATTCCCAAAATGGAAGGGGTATCTTCATGCTCGACAACGGCATTCACTTTTTTCAAACCCAAGGCTTCCAGAGTCAGTTTCTGAACTTTGGGGCACTTAATTTTACTCTTAACTTGTTTTATTTTAATAGTTGCCATAGTAGTACGTTTTTAGCCTTTGAATACTTTTTCAAGTGAAATACCACGGTTGGTAGCTACGGTAGCTGCGTCACGCAATTCGCCGAGTGCTTCCATTGTTGCTTTCACAAGGTTGTGAGGGTTCGACGAACCTTTCGATTTTGCTAATACGTCGGTAATACCAACGCTTTCGAGTACGGCACGCATAGCACCACCGGCTTTTACTCCGGTACCGTGAGATGCAGGCTGAAGATATACTTCTGCACCACCAAATTTAGCAAGTTGTTGATGAGGAATAGTTCCTTTCAACACAGGCACTTTAATCAGGTTTTTCTTTGCAGCTTCTACCCCTTTCGCAATGGCAGCTGTTACTTCGCTGGCTTTTCCCAAGCCCCAACCAACAATACCATCTTCGTTGCCGACTACCACGATTGCCGCGAAACTAAATGCGCGACCACCTTTGGTAACTTTAGTTACACGGTTGATGGCAACTAATCTGTCTTTTAATTCTAAATCGTTGGTTGATTTAACTTTGTTATTTATTCCTGCCATAGTGATTAAAATTTAAGTCCTGCGTTACGTGCGGCTTCTGCCAATTCTTTTACTCTACCGTGGTACAGATAGCCATTACGGTCGAAGATAACTTCGGTTACTCCGGCTGCCTGTGCGCTCTTTGCGATCAATTCGCCAACTTTTGCGGCTTGTTCCTTTTTGGCCAATTTTTCAGCAATTGCTAATGAAGAAGCGGCAGCAAGGGTTTTACCTGATTTGTCATCTATAACTTGCACATAGATTTGTTTGTTGCTTCTGAACACCGACAAACGGGGTCTTTCGGCAGTTCCGGCAATTTTACTGCGGATATGTGCTTTTATCTTGATTCTACGTTCAATTTTCTTAATCATAACTCTTTTTATTTCAAAAAATTATTTTGCACCTGCCGATTTACCAGCTTTACGACGAATAACTTCGCCTACAAACTTAATACCTTTTCCTTTGTAAGGTTCAGGTTTACGGAACGAGCGGATTTTTGCACAAACCTGGCCGATCAGTTGCTTGTCGCAGCTTTCAAGCATAAGCAACGGATTCTGGTTACGTTCGCTCTTGGTCTCTACTTTAATTTCGGGAGGCAACATCATGTGAATGTTGTGTGTATATCCCAGTGCAAATTCAAGGAGATTTCCATTGTTTGAAACACGATAACCGACACCAACCAATTCGAGTTGTTTGCGGTAACCTTCCGATACACCAACAACCATGTTGTGGATCAACGAACGATAAAGACCGTGCATTGAGCGGCTTTCCTTTTCATCATCCGGACGCGAAACAACGATATGGTCGCCATCCTGAGTCACTGAGATGATAGGATTAATTTCTTGAGAGAGTTCTCCTTTGGGTCCTTTTACGGTAACTACGCTATCTTTTACAGTAACGGTTACACCTTTAGGAAGGCTTATAGGTAATTTTCCAATTCTTGACATCTGTAAATCCTCCTCTTAATTAATAAACATAACATAAAACTTCGCCTCCGATATTCAAATCGCGGGCTTCTTTGTCTGTCATAACACCTTTCGATGTAGAGAGGATGGCGATGCCTAATCCGTTCAATACGCGGGGCAACTCTTTGTGACCTGCATACTGACGTAAACCCGGTGACGAAATACGTACGAGTTGTTTGATTGCATTGACCTTGTGAACAGGGTCATACTTCAAGGCAATTTTGATCGATCCCTGAGGACCGTCTTCTACAAACTTGTAGTTCAAAATATAGCCTTTTTCTAAAAGAATCTTAGTGATTTCTTTTTTCAAATTCGAGGCTGGAATTTCCACCACACGGTGGCCTGCTCTGATGGCATTCCGCAGTCTCGTTAAATAATCTGCTATTGGATCTGTCATATTGATTTGTTTTAAATTGATCCGGCCTGCCCGGACAATATTTATCACGCTTATATAAAATGCAACTCTAAAAAGTCAGAATGTATAAACCCGCATCGGTCTATTTCGGGGCACAAAAATAGTGTTTTTCCCCGAATTAAACAACATTAACGCAAGTTTATTACGACTGACTTTCGTGTTGCAGCGCAAACTGGTTACCAGCTTGCTTTTTTCACACCCGGAATTAAGCCTGCAGAAGCCATTTCGCGGAACTGAATACGCGAAATTCCGAAGATGCGCATATAACCTTTAGGACGGCCTGTGAGTTTGCAACGGTTGTGCTGACGAACAGGAGAAGCATTTTTAGGAAGTTCTTGCAAAGCTTCGTAATTGCCCTCTTTCTTGAGTTGTTCACGTTTTGCAGCGTATTTAGCACATAATTTTGCTCTGCGTACCTCACGGGCTTTCATTGATTCTTTTGCCATTGTATCTTCTTTAATTAGTTGTGCTTAAAAGGTAAACCAAACTGTTTCAACAAAGAGAAACCTTCTTCGTCTGTTTTGGCCGATGTCACAAAAGTGATGTTCATACCCAACAGGCGAGAGATGCCGTCGATGTTAATTTCAGGGAAAATAATCTGCTCTTGAATACCCAGTGTATAGTTACCACTGCCATCCAATTTGCTTTCAATCCCTTTGAAGTCACGGATACGAGGCAAAGCAACGCGAACCAAACGTTCCAGGAATTCGTACATATGTTCGTTCCGAAGAGTAACACGTACGCCGATAGGCATTTGTTTACGCAACTTGAAGTTTGAAATATCCTTGCGCGAAAGTGTGGCAACAGCTTTCTGACCGGTTATTGCAGTCATCTCGTTAACAGCTGTATCGATAATTTTTTTATCGGCAACAGCGATTCCCAACCCCTGGTTGAGAACGATTTTTTCGAGATGAGGTACCTGCATAATCGACTTGTAACCAAACTCCTTCATCAAAGCGGGAACAATGCGTTCCTTATAGTCGTTTTTAAGACTGTTGGTTGTACTCATTATTTAATTTCCTCCCCTGATTTTTTAGCGTAACGCACTAATTTACCTTCGGCATTCTCACGACGACCGATACGTGTCGGTTTGCCACTCTTGGGATCAACAACGTTGAGATTAGAGATATGGATCGATGCCTCTTTCTTAATGATTCCTCCCTGAGGAGCTTTTGCATTGGGCTTGGTGTGTTTAGACACGAAGTTGGCACCTTCAACGATAGCACGTTTTTCGTCCAATATTTCGAGTACACGTCCTGTTTTGCCCTTGCTTTTACCGGTATTTACAAATACCGTATCGCCTTTTTTAATATGTAATTTACTCATTGCTATTTATTTTACAAGGGTTAAAGTACTTCAGGCGCTAATGAAATGATTTTCATGTTAGAGGCACGAAGCTCACGT
>CAZFTY010000172.1:0-5754 GCA_964521835.1 uncultured Microbacter sp. | reverse complement strand
GAATCGGGGTGCGAAGTGAATTATTTCTTGGTTGAAAGCGGCGAAGTGTCGGTATTGTAGCGTTTGCTAACAATCAACATCCCTTCCGATAAATTAATAACAGGTGTGGCACTCGTCACGTTTGTTGAGATGCAGAATAAGCATCAGCTCGTGCGATCCCGTTGAGCTGCGACTGATGCCGCTGACATTAAAATCGTAGCTATACGACACATAGAGCGATTTGCTGATGTTTATTCCGGCAATAGCCCCCATTTCGTTGGGCGTGCGGTAGAATACGCCAACCTGAAAGAGATCGTCCATAGCGGCATTTTTGAAGTAAACGGTGCCGTTTAATCCCATTTGATAAACCCGCATATTTTTTACGCCATAGATACCTCCACCAAGATCGATCTGACTCTCTTCCTCCGAAAAATTCCGGTACGTGGCATAAATGAAGTTGGAACTGGCAATGTCCTGATTGTTGTTTCGGAACATGGAAAAGATGTTTTGTCCCGAAATACCGATTCTTAACGACCGGCTTGCCAATTCGGCTCCTATATCCGCGTTGTAGTGATTGCTGCTAACCAGTTTGTCGTAAAGAGTCGGATCTGCTGAGAGATCTACCTTTATCTTATCCATGTCATACCAAAGGTTTTGAAACGAAGCGGCAATTCCTAAATGCAAGCGCCAGTCTTCATTCAGATTGGCGGCATAGGCATACGAGAGAGAAACTGAAGATGAGTGGGTGTATCCAACCTTATCTTCGTAGGCTTTTATTCCGAATTGAGTGTTGAGCTTGTCAAGAACCAGCGTTCCGGTTATAATATTTGTGGTGGGAGCCCCTTCAAAACCTAACCACTGCCTGCGGGTAGCGATGTCGATATTACCAAGATACTTATTGGTAATATACGCCGGGTTGATGGAATAAAGGTTATCCCAGAAATTATTCAATCGTACATTTGATTGAGAATATGTAAGCTGAGATATTCCTACGGTCATCAGACTGACGAGTAGATACCTTCGCTTTATTTTATTTAACAAGCGTAACATAACCTTCTTTTGTTTTTGTGCCGGATTCGGACATATAGTAAACTACGTAAAAATAGGTGTCGGGAGGTACCTGTTTTCCATGATATGTACCATCCCATCCGTCGCTGCTATCCGAAATAAGTACTCCGTTTCGATTATATATTTTTACGTGCCATCCTTTTAAGAAAATATCATTCAATCCGTCTCCGTTAGGAGTAAATGTGTTCAACTCGTTGTTATTCGTAATCCATATCCGTTTGAGACTCGACGATTTACATCCGTTCAAATCGGTGGTTGTCAGTAAAACATCGTAATATCCACCCCCTCGTATGTTGTACGTATGGGTTTGATTAATACTTTCAGCTGTTGTGTTATCTCCGAAGTTCCATAAATAGTGAAGAGCCGGATGATCGTCACTCCACAGGTTAATGGTCGGGTCTTTGAGAGAGACCTCTTCTTTGTTGCTGAGAATAGGGTAACTGTACATCGGATAGAACGACGTGGAGAATTTTAATGTATCGTAGCATCCTGCTGTGGTTGTTCCTCTGAAACTGTAGTTCCCTTCTTGCCTGATAGTTAGAAAATCTGCCGTTGTCCCGTCATTCCATTTGTAGGTATTGGCTCCATGCGCAACAATCGTAACGGAATCGCCTTTACAGAGCTTCGGTTCCGGAGAAATGGATAGTGAGGGTGTGGGCTCTACGGTGATTGACTCTGTGTAGGTAGATGTACACGATTTACCCATGACAGCTAACGAAACTTTATAGCTGCCCGCTTTTGCATATTTATGTTGTATGTTTTTGTCCGATGACAGGTGTCCGTCGCCAAAATCCCATCGGTAGCTATAATTTTCGGTTCCTTCGTCAAACACGACGGTACTGAACTGATATAGACGATCGTTACAGTTTAGGAGTTGGTGGTGAATACCCAACGTGGGAACCTCGCTGTTCAGGGTGAAGTTTGTTGTGCAACCCCGGCTGTCTGTTGCCGTGAATATGATTAGTCCGCTTTTATCTGTTTGGATTACAGCACTGTTGTTGACTCCGTTCGACCATACGTATTGATAGGGGGGGATGCCTCCGCTAACTTTGGCGTTGATCGTTTGCTGCAGATATTGGGTGCTACATGCATAGTCGTAACTTGTTGTTACCTCAACAGTGAGAGGTTGCGGACGGAATACGGTGTAAGATGATGTTTGTGCACAACCGTTTTTGTCTGTTGTCGTTACCAGATAGGCTCCGCCCTGAATATTTTTGAGATCTTTACTGGTTGCTCCGTTTGACCATGCATACGAATAGGGCTCGGTACCCCCGGTAACTGTTTGTGTAATTCCTCCACTGTTGACGTTTGAACAATCAAGCGCGTTCGTTACGATGCCGGATACAACGAGAGGTTCGGGTTCGGTAATGACGAAAGTACGAACAATATCGCAGGGAGTGCCGTCGCTGATGATGGCGGTATAGCTTCCCGGTCCGATATTGTTACGCTCGTTTCCGGCTTTCGAACCGTCGCTCCAGATTACAGAGATCGGATGTCCGAGAATATTGAGCTTGATAGAGCCGTCATGGGCTCCATGGCAGGAGACGTTTTTGACTACCGGCACGATGGTAAAGAGGATAGCCTCGTCGATATGAACGGTATTCGTCTTCTGACAATTGTTCGCGTCGGTTATCGTATAAACGTAGTCTCCGGCAGACAGGTTCGTGAGTGCTGCTCCGGCAGCCAGATTGCTCCAGTTAACCTGATAAGGCGCCGTTCCTCCCTTGATTGTTAGGGTAATAGAGGCATTGTTTAATCCGTAGCATGTGATGGGCGTTGTGGCTACATCAACGGTGATTTCCGCGT
The DNA here is from genome assembly GCA_964521835.1 of uncultured Microbacter sp. GTDB lineage: Bacteria > Bacteroidota > Bacteroidia > Bacteroidales > Paludibacteraceae > Microbacter. The sequence continues at coordinate 2,901 of CAZFTY010000172.1, read as the reverse complement.
TTTGAGTGATGGTGGCAGGCAAAACCGATGTACATCCGTTTTGATCGGTAACAGTCAAATTGTAATTTCCGATTTTCAATCCGGCAATGTTTTGTTGTGAACTGACAAATCCATCGGGGCCTGTCCATGCATATTGATAGTCGTATACTCCGGGCGCCACTTCAGACGGGGTACCTCCGGTTGCAGCAACTGTGAGCGCACCTGTCGCATCTCCATAACAGAGAACATTGGTCTGTGCCGTGATCGATGAAGTGAGTGTTGCCGGTTCTGTAATGGTATAACTGTTCTTTTTGAAGGCACAGGAGTGCGAATCGGTGACCGCAACTTCGTATATGCCGGGAGTCAGGTGATCGATATTTTGAGTGGTGGCAAAGGCAGTCCCGTCTTTTGTCCATGAGAAAGTGTAATCGGGCACACCCCCAACAACCGAAATGGAAACAGAGCCATTCCCTCTGCCATTACAGGTAACATTCTGTGTACCTACCGTAGAGAGAACGATGTCATCTGGTTCGATTATGGTATAGGTGTGGTGGAAAGGAAAACCACCCGCATCAGTAACGGTTAAAGAATAATCGCCCGGTGCCAGATCGGAAATTGTCGCTGTTGAGGCTGTGAAGCCATTGGGGCCACTCCATTGAATTATCTGAGGTGCTCCTGTTGTGTAAGGAACTCCTCCCGATATTAGCGCTTGTATTGAACCGTTAGCTATGCCAAAGCAGCTGCAATTGGTAACCGTGGTAGCAACTTTGATCGAAGGATTGATGCTGACCACAACAGAGAACGGATTACCGGGACAACTACCTGCGAGAGGTGTAACGATATATGTTGCAGTTGCTGGCAACGTCGTGATATTTGATAATGTTTGACTAACCGATGGTTGTCCGGTAGTTTGTGCCGATGCGCCGGTAATCGCTCCGGTTGGAGAAATAACCGGAGTGCCCCAGGTGTAGGTCGTACCCGTAGGTACCACTTCACTGCCTCCATTCACAGGGGTAACATTAAAAGCATCATCGCTGACAATGAGGGATGTTTTGTCGGCAATAAACGGTACCGGGTTGATGGTAACTGTCGCTATATTTGATACAATATTGGAACAGCCACCGGACGAAAATGACAACACGCAATAATAATAGATAGTTCCGACGGAGGTGTGGGGCGGCGCGTATGAATCGTTTGTCGCTCCGGCAATCGCTGTTCCTCCTGCAATAGTATTACTGCTGTTGCTGTACCATTGGTAAGTTGGAGTTCCAACTCCGTTTTGATAGGTTACCTGCAATAAATTCGGTATTTCTCCAAAACAAATAGTGCTGGACGACGGCTGTGAATTAATTGTCGGAGCCGGTTTTACAATAACAGTAAATGGTGTTGAGGTGACACCACAACCAACTCCTGTTTGTGTGATCTCGCAATAGTAATACGTAGTGCCTATTGTAGATGTAGGAGGAGTATATGTGGCTTGCGTGGCAGCTGCAATAGGCAACCCTCCCATGTTGGAGTTCGTTGTGTTTCGGTACCACCGGTATATATAAGTGCCAATACCACCCGAAACATTGACAAACAGATCGGAAGGAATCGCATCTTTACAAATGGTTTGCGAAGGAGCGGCCTGGGTGGTGATTTGAGGGTCTGCTACCACATGGACGTTTGCCGGATCACTAATCGTGCTTCCGCAGTTGTTTCCCGATAATGTAACCATCGCGTAGTAATGATAATCATTGATGGCGGTGAATGCCGATGGTAAATAGTTCGGTGAGTTAGCTCCGGTAATGGCACTTCCTCCGGTGTTTGTACTGGATGTATTGCTAAACCATTGGTAGCTGGCAGTACCTGATCCTCCGGCGTAGGATACAGACAGGGAAACGGGTAAAGATCCTCCTACACATAAAGACTGGTCGCTGGTAGGCTGAATGGAAATGGACGGAGGATTGTTCACTTTTACGGTTGCAATGTTAGAAGTGATACTGGGACAGCCTCCACTTGGAAGATCAACGACGCAATAATAATATGTTGTGCCTACGGCAGATGTTGGTGGTGTGAATGCTGATCCTGTTGCTGTTGAGATTGACGCGCCACCTGTAGTGCTGTTGGTAGTATTGCTGTACCATTGATACGACGGTGCTCCTACTCCGTCGGTATATGTTACGGATAACTGATTTGGAGCCCCGTCTTTACACAAATCGCTCGATGCCGGTTGTGCTGTGAATGAGGGGGCTTTCTTGATAATCACTTCTGCGGTATTACTGATTACACTACATCCCGAACTGGGAGGTGATTGGGTAGCTATGCAGAAATAATACATTGTTCCGACAGTGGTGTTTGGTGGCGTATACGTCGGAGCATTAGCACCCAAAATCATGGTGCCGGAAGCATTGCTGTTCGTGCTGTTTTTGTACCATTGATAGGTAAAGCTGGCCGAAGGAACACCTCCGCTGGCAGTGACAGAGAGATTTGTCGGGGTCGTGCTTTGACAGATGGTTTGAGTACTTATAGGCTGGGTGTCGATTACGGGGTCGTTAACTACAGTTACAGTGGCGGTTGTACTTGAAATCATGTTACAGCCGCTTCCAGTCAGGGTAACTGTTGCGTAGTAATAATTATCTCCGGTGGTTGTGTAAGCAGGTGGCGTGTACGATATGCCAGTAGCTCCACCTATGGCGACGCCTCCGCTGTTTGCATTCGTGGTGTTTGAATACCATTGGTATTGGGCAGTTCCGGCACCATTTGTAAAGGCGATTGACAGTGGCATATTAATCGACCCTCCGATACAGACAGATTGGTTCGCTTTTGGTTGTGTTGAAAGGGTGGGTTGGGTGGCAATTGCGATTGTCGCGATGTTGGATGTGAGCAACGAACAGTTGGTTGACGGAAACGAAATTGTGCAGAAATAGTAGGTTACCCCCA
>CAZFTY010000171.1:0-5802 GCA_964521835.1 uncultured Microbacter sp. | reverse complement strand
AAGCGCTGAAACTGTTCCGCGACGCAACCCGTCTGCTCAATATGCTCAACACGAAAGGGGTGGTTGCAAAGTCCGTGCTATCGTTCTACGAAGCCAACTCAACCGACAACCGCGATGCGTTGGTCGTACACAATAACGGAGAGACAACCGTTCTACCGGTATTACGTCAGCAAGCGATAAAACCGGACGGTAATAATCTCTCGCTGGCCGATTTCCTGTTGCCCGAAAAGGAAAACCGTACCGATTATCTCGGCGCTTTTGCCACATCGGTTGCCGGAGCCGAAGAGATAGCCAAAGAGTATGCCGCGCAGGGTGACGACTATTCTGCATTGCTTATCCAGTCCATCTCCGACCGTATAGCCGAAGCTGCTGCCGAGTGGTTGCACCTGCAGGTTCGTTGTCATTTCTGGGGATATGCCGAGAATGAGGCGTTGAGCAAAGAAGAGATTTTGAAAGAGCATTATCAGGGCATTCGTCCGGCGGTAGGCTACCCTTCCCTGCCCGATCTTTCGTTGATTTTCGATCTCAATAAACTGTTGAATCTCTCCGAAATTGGCATTTCGCTTACCGAAAACGGAGCCATGAGACCCAACGCATCGGTTTGTGGTCTGCTCTTTGCACATCCGCAATCGAGCTATTTTATGATCGGAAAGATTGATGACGAACAACGGAAACATTACGCGGCACAGCGGGGTATTACAGTCGAAGAGTCGACAAAATGGTTGCCGCGTTAACTGTCAGTGTTTTTTTGAAACGCTAAAAAAGCTTGTCCGGGCCAACGAAACCGCCCGATTGCTTGTTGATACAAAAGGAAAGCACTATTTTTGTTGCGCTTTAAATGTTAACTCTCTTGAATTATAACCAAATGACAATTGGGAACAAGCGTTAACCCTGTCATTTTCTATTAAACTATTGATTATGCTTAAGAAGATTTTATCTGTATCGGGAAAACCGGGTCTGTTCAAACTGATTTCTCAAGGAAAAAACATGATGATTATAGAATCGTTAGCCGACAAAAAAAGATGTCCGGCGCTGGCTCACGATCGGGTGGTTTCGTTGGGTGATATTTCCATTTATACGGAAACGGAAGAGATGCCGCTCAGTGCTGTTTTTGCCAACATAAAAGAGAAAGAGGCCGGAAACAAGGCATCTATCGATCCGAAAGCAGATGGAAATGCCCTGCGTGCCTATTTTGGCGAAGTAGTTCCCGATTTCGATAAAGAGAGGGTACACACTTCCGATATTAAAAAAATCATTACCTGGTACAACCTTTTAGTAGATAACGAACTGACTGAATTCTCAGAAGCCGCTGCTGAAGAAGAAAAAACTACCGAGGCATAACATACGCTGCTAAAAAAACAGAAAGCGCTTTGTCGGTCTGACAACGCGCTTTCTGTTTTTTATTGAAGATTAATAGCTGCAAAGGCTTTAATGATACCAGATATATTATTCGTATCGGATAGCGGAGGCGGGATTAATTTTGGTTATCAGATACGATGGCGCGACGAGAATAAAGGTCGACAACACAAACACACCGAGATTCAGCAACAGGATAGACGGAACCGTGAGCAGGATGGGAACCGACGAAACATAATAGTTGGAAGCATCGAGAGGTATCAGACCCGTATATTTCTGAACCAGGCAGAAAGTCAGGCCGATGAAATTACCCCATAACATTCCCTTACCGATAAGAAAACAAGAGTGATAAAGGAAAATTTTACGTACCGTCCAGTTCGTGGTGCCTAATGCTTTCAGAATCCCGATCATATTCGTGCGCTCGAGGATTAAAATCAACAAGCCGGAAATCATCACAAAACCCGACACCGCCATCATCAACCCCAAAATCACCCAAACATTCATATCGAACAATCCGAGCCAGGCAAAGAGTTGCGGATTGATATCTTTTATCGTCTGCGAATAATAGGGAGCCCCGTTTTCATCGAAACGGTTGGCAACCTTCGCGTACACCTTCTCTCCCACACTGTCCAGTCGATTAAAGTCATTGATAACGATTTCCATCCCGCTGACCTCATTCGGTTGCCAGTCGTTAAGGCGCTGTACCGCCCGCATATCGGCCAGAATAAACAATTTATCGTACTGTCCGAAATTGGTCGAATAGATCCCCGACACCACAAATTTCTTCGCTTTAATCCGATCCTGAATAAAATAGGCGATAAATCCGTCGTGCAGTTTCAAATGAAGCATATCGGCAATCTTCTTCGAGATCACCACCTGATTGGAGGGTGCCGTATCGTTCATGCTCAACGGTTTTCCCTCCACCATGCTCTGCGTAAAGAATTGCCAGTCGAAATGGCGGTCGACCCCTTTAAACACAACACCCTGAAAATCGTTCTCCGTCTTGATAATTCCCGCTTTGGTGGCAAATTTCTGCAGATGCTTCACACCCGGCACTCCGGCCAAAGCCCTGCTCATCGAATCGGAGATCAACAGCGGACGCATCTCATACGTCGAATTGTTGTCGAAGCGTGTGATTTGGATATGCGAGCCGAAACCGACCACTTTATTACGTACCTCCTGCTTAAAACCCATCACAATGGCCACCGTGATAATCATGACGGCAAGTCCGATAGCGATTCCCCACATGGCAATACGCACCGCAGGTTTAGATACCTGCAGCTTGCTGTCACTTCCGAAATGAATTCGTTTTGCTATAAAAAAGGGGAAATTCACAATCGCTATTTTAGTTAAATGAGGTCGTCACCCAAAGTGACGACCTCATTGTTTTATTTCAGGTTTCTAAAAAAGATAAATCCACAGGTATACAATCAACAACTATGAATTATTAATTTACAAATTATATTGTCCGACCGGGATAAACCTCCAGCGCTTTGCGTAGCACGAGCAACGCTTTGGCCAGCTCTTCTTTCTTCAGCACATATGCCAGACGCACTTCGTTACGCCCCACTCCCTTATTCGTATAAAATCCCGAAGCCGGAGCCATCATTACGGTTTGACCTTCATATTCAAATGTCGACAAAAGCCATTCGCAAAATTTATCCGAGTCGTCGATCGGCAAACGAGCCACAGTATAGAATGCCCCCATCGGGATAGGCGAATAAACACCCGGAATACGGTTCAACTCGTCGATCATAAATTTACGACGCTCCACATATTCGTTATAAACATCGAGCATATATTCTTCCGAAGCATCCATCGAGGCCTCCGCCAGAATCTGACCGATAAGCGGTGGACTCAAACGCGCCTGACAAAACTTCATCGCGCTCTTCTTAACTTCAGGGTTTTTGGTTACCAACGCCCCGACGCGGATACCGCATTCGCTATAACGTTTCGATACCGAATCGATCAGCACCACATTATTTTCAATCCCTTTCAAATGAAATGCCGAGATATAAGGCGCTCCCGTATAACAAAATTCACGGTACACTTCATCGGAAAAGAGGAACAGATCGTGCTTCTTTACAATGTCGCGAATGTGATTGAGCTCTTTTTGGGTATAGAGATAACCGGTAGGATTGTTGGGATTACAAATCATAATTCCCTTGGTACGCGGTGTAATCAACTCTTCAAACTGTTCGACCGGCGGCAGGCAAAACCCCTCGTCGATAGAAGATGCTACCGGACGCACAATAGCGCCACTACCGATGGCGAACGCGGTATAGTTGGCATAGGCCGGTTCGGGCACAATAATTTCGTCATCAGGATCGAGGCACGACAAAAAGGCGATATTCACCGCTTCCGAACCACCGGTGGTGATGATAATATCTTCGACCTCGACATTAATCTTGTACTTCGCGTAATACTTCACCAACTTCTCACGCAGGCTCAGCAAGCCGTCACTGGGTGAATATTCAAAAATTTTCAGATCGATATCCTTCAACGCGTCAAGCGCGACTTGTGGTGTGGGAAGATCGGGCTGACCGATGTTGAGATGAAACACCTTGATGCCGCGAGCCTTTGCTTTATCGGCCAAAGGCACCAGTTTACGAATAGGCGATTGAGGCATTGCGAAGCCCCGTCCCGAAATTTTTGGCATGTGCGAATTTTTGTTTGAATTAGATTTTACCGCATCTATGCGGATTTACATTTTGAATTGAACCCGAATGATTACAAATCATGTACAACCAACAACGAACAGTTCTCATCTCATCATCACACATTCCCCGGCTACCGCATCGGCTGGTTACTATCTGTCAATTTTCGATTTATATGCTCTGTCCATCTGACGTTTATCCTCTTTTTCTTTCAACGTCTGACGTTTGTCATAACTCTTTTTACCACGGGCCACAGCTATCTCCAGTTTGGCCAGCCCCTTTTCGTTGACGAACAACTTAGTTGGAATAATGGTCAAACCGGTCTCTTTGGTTGCGCGTACCAGTTTTGCCAGTTCGCGCTTTGTAACCAGTAGTTTTCTATCCCTGCGGGATTCGTGATTGGCATAGGTACCGAACGAATATTCGGCAATATGCATATTCTTCACCCACAGTTCCCCGTTGATAAACAGACAATAGGAATCGGACAAACCGGCTTTTCCTTCACGAATGGCTTTGATTTCGGTGCCGAACAGCTGAATGCCGGCGACCAAAAAGTCGGACAACTCGTAATCAAAAAAAGCGCGTCTGTTTTTTACGTTGATATTGGAGGATTTATGCATACTCAAAGATAAGGAACTTTTACTGAAGATTGGGCATCATGCCCCGGAGGAGTCCGTACAATACGACCGGCACGATCATCATAAAAAATGTCATGCCAATAACAAACACGCCCCTATCTTCGACTTTGAGGTTAAACACCACTTCGGCAGCAACCCAAAGCAAAAAAGCAGTATATAAATAAAAGATCCAGAGGAAGAAGAAACTGGGCAAAATGGCCGTTGCGATAAACAACAAAAAGACCAAAACCAGTCCGTAACCAATCACGATAGCCGATTGCTCTTTGGTAGGGATAATGGCATATCTCTTCTGCATTAAAATTTTCAAAACATACTGAAGAATATAGAATGCGGCCAAAAGAGAACCGAAAGAGACCAAACCGTGAACAATAAGGACATGAATAGGATAAGCCGGATGTCTGTGAAAAATTGCTTCCTGAAGTATCTTAAGCACAGATGCCGTACCCATCAGCGGATAGCAAAACTGTTTCAATATCTGTTTGTTAGAAAACCCTTCCTTAACAAATTGAGGCCAGGCCACTTCTGGTTTGGTGAGCAATAAAACAATTTTTCTGATAATTTCCTTATACATAATTCTTCATCCTATTTTATCCCTGCAAAAGTAGAACATTCGCTTTAAAAAGCCAAATTCAAATTTTGCAAAAAAGAGGACGGTATCTTCCTCCGACTTGCAAAAATACCAAAAAGGCCTTCCCTACTTTCAAAAATAAAGCATATCTTTGTCTGCAATTAAGAGAAAACATACATATTCACTGCATTCTTCATAGTATCAGATATCTATGAAGATGCTTTGTTGTGTAAACAGACTAAGCTACTGTAAACATCTCACGAGGGGCTTGCCCGGGAATTTCCATCTGCTGTTTTGAACGTATAATTCCATCGTAAGGCATTCCTCAGTGTAAAAACATCTATCATCGAATGATACAAGAACAACTATTTTCGGGTCTGCCCTATAAAGTTGCAGATATTGCACTGGCAGACTTTGGCCGTAAAGAAATTATACTTGCCGAAAAAGAGATGCCGGGCTTGATGGCATTACGCGCAAAATACGGCAAACAAAAACCGCTGAAGGGAGCCCGTATCATGGGTTCGCTGCATATGACCATCCAAACTGCCGTGTTAATCGAAACGCTGGTAGAACTGGGTGCCGA
>CAZFTY010000170.1:0-5821 GCA_964521835.1 uncultured Microbacter sp. | reverse complement strand
CTCCTTTCGGTAGATGAAACCGGCAGATATACAGACTATTTTACCGAACTCGGCAAATATGCCGGCTCCGTTGGTAAATACGTACTGAGCATCCGATTCGGCCGGGTAGCGGTCGGGTATTCTCTTCTTTAGCGTCTCGGCTTTTTCTTCCCACAATTCCGGCAATCTACCCGGTAGCTCTTTGTAATCGACCGTTTGCGGGACGGTTTCTATGTCAAGAAAAACAATCCGCTCTTTGTTTATATTCTTCATTTTAAGGCATGTTAGCGTGGCAAAGATAAAGTTTAAACTCTACAACGGCAAATATTGCGCATTTCAGACTCTAAAATTTCAGGATTCACAAGATGGCTTTGTCTTCTCGTAACTTATCTATCCTTTCTTTTAGTATGTGAGAATTATCATGTAATTTTGTACCCTTAAACTATTTTTGCGTGCAAACAGGAGAAATATCTGCTATCGGAGTTGCTGTATGCTGGACATTCAGCGCACTGTTTTTTGAAAAAGCGGGTAATCGTATCGGATCGCTGGCTGTCAATATCATCCGCTTAGCAATGGCTATTGTCCTGCTTGGTATCGGTACGTGGGTCACGCGTGGAATGTTCGTTCCGCTCGATGCGACTGCCGAACAGTGGTTTTGGCTTTCACTGTCGGGCTTTGTAGGCTTTTTTCTCGGCGACCTTTGCCTCTTTTACTCCTATACCCTCATCGGGTCGCGCATGGCGCAACTTGTGATGACCCTTGCTCCTCCCATCACAGCCCTGATCGGGTTTCTCTTTTTGGGCGAGAGCCTGATGCTGCTTCAAACGACAGGTATCGCCGTTACGGTGTTGGGCATTGTCATTGCCATGTTGGGAAAAGAGAAAGGCGAAAAACTCAATTTCAAAGTACCTTTCAAAGGATTCCTGTTCGCATTAGGAGGCGCCGTAGGGCAAGCGCTTGGTTTGATTATCAGTAAAAAAGGAATCGGACATTACGATGCGATGGCGGCTACCCAAATCCGGGCTTTTACCGGAGGGTTGTGTTTCTTTCTGCTGGTGACTTTTCTGAAACGGTGGAATACCATTCGGGACGCATCCAGAGACCGTGCCGGTATCGGTTCGGTACTGATCGGCTCTTTCTTCGGGCCGGTAGTTGGCGTTGCCCTTTCGTTGTATGCCATTCAGCACACCGAAGCTGGTGTCGCCGCCACATTGATGGGATTGGTTCCGATCTTTATCATCGATCCGTCGGCCATCATGTTTAAAGAAAAAATATCGATCTATCAAATCATCGGAGCTTTCGTCAGTGTCGGCGGGTGCATTCTCCTTTTTATGAAACCGTAATGAAACGTTGGACAATATGCACGACTACATCGTTATTCTCTCCGATATAAACCATTTTCCACAGAAAGCCCTGCAATTGGCCTCTTTGCTGGCCGAAGGATTCAGAAAAGAGATCTGCTTCCTCAGTTTTGCGGCAGACGAAGCGGAGCAGCAGCTGACGGAAGAGCGGCACCGGCAATGGATCGGCGAATCGGCTCATGCGGCAATCAGTATGATCCGGCCGGCAAGGATGATGCTTCATGAGGCATTAACTGAGATGGAGGCTGCGTTTTTGATTATCGAACCGGCATCCGGTTCTGTGTACAACAAAATGCAGCCGATACTGAATAACTGCAAGCCGTTGCGTATACCGTACTTTTTTGTAAATCAGTATACAACATCGGTGAGTCTCGATAGAGTGCTGGTTCCGGTTGGGTTCTTAACCGAAGAGAAGGAGAAGGGAATTTTCGCGTCTAAACTGGCCCGTTTTTGTGGCAGCGCTGTCATATTGCTTCAGGCGAAGGACTATGGTTCGCGTGCCGAACGGAGCGTACAACAGATACAAACGCTGTTTGAAAAGCTGAATGTAACCTGTATCGTAGAACAGGCTCGCAAAGATAGCTTCAAAGTACAATCCGAAGCTTCGTCGCGAGCCTGCAATGGAGATGCCGACATGATTGTTATCACCGCCTCCCGGGAGTATGGTCTGGATGATGTTCTTTTCGGGCCTCCCGAGCGGAAAATCATTCAAAATGCAACCGTTCCGGTAATGGTGCTCAATCCGCGGCCCGATTTGTATGTTTTGTGCGATTGATTCGTACGCTTATTTACCTCCGTAGATATAATTCAAGACAGAAGCTAAATGGTCGCCGGCCAGTGTGAGCCTCTCTTCCAATAGTGAAATATATTTATAATTGTATTTGTATTGATTTTCTGTTTCCGGCACCGAATCGTACACTTTTTGAGTTGTCTGGTAGGTTCCCCAGGCCCAGTCCAGTACCAGCGAGGGTTGGAAATTGACAGGTTTCACCCTGTGAGTTTTGAAAAGATAGTTGGCATACTCCGTATAGCTTAGTCGTTGAAAATCGATCAATCCATCGTCCCATAAAGCGTGGAGCGAGATTTCGCGTCCCTGCCATTTGAAACGGATCGCATTGCCACCTTTATCTTCCGGATGTCCCATGTGCATCGGTTGGTGCATATCGCCGATCAAATGAATCAGCATTTTCAGATTTTCTTCGTTGTTAGGATCTTTTTTGAGTTTTGCAATCAGCTCCTGAACCCTGAAAACTGCTTCACCATCATTTTTTGTGACGGCCTCTTTGTTAAACGCATCCCGGTTCAATCCCGGTGCAATATCCTTGTAGTGCCACACTTCCTGTCCTTTGTGTTTGTCGTCACTCCGGACAAAGTCACCCCAGTTGGCCACCATCGCCACACTGGCATGTTTCAGCACCGCGTCGATACGGTTTGCCGCCGTTTTGTTCAGTTTTTTCTGTGCTAATTCGCCGATTACACGGTGTCCGGTCAATCCCCAGCCCCAGGCCATTTGAGGTGCTAACGCTAAAACTACTAATAAACAAACTGTTATATTTTTCTTCATTGCTAAAAATTTTTGCCCAAATATAGCTAATTTTACATGCCCGCTCAAAATGTAGCCCGCCTGAATGTTAAATAAAATAAACGAGCGTAACCTTTTTCCATCCAGGATCGTCATCTATTTTGTACATGGATTTACAGCAATTTGAAATAAAAATCCTACCGCTGAAGAATAAAATCTACCGATTGGCAAAAGCAATGCTAACCGATACAAGCGAAGCCGAAGATGCCGTGCAGGATATTTATCTAAAGCTGTGGTCGTCGCGAAAAGAGCTTGAAAAAGCCGATAACGTAACGGCGCTTACACTGCAAATTGCCCGTAACCATTGTATCGATAAGATCAGAGTACGTAATCGGGTTCAGTTCAATAGCCTGATTGATAACGATGAAAATTTATCGGCCGATCTTTCTCCTTACGAACAGGCAGAGCAGAAAGATTTGGTAAAGAACGTAAAGCAGCTGATCGACGGCTTGCCCGAACAACAACGCATCGTGATTCACCTGAGAGATGTTGAAGGGTTGGAGATGGATGAAATAGCCGCCATTACAGGAATGACCGAAAATGCTATCAAGGTCTATCTTTCGAGGGCGCGTCAAAGCATCCGGAAGTCATTTGCAGGAAGATAAAACAAATTGCCAATCAAAGATTAGATTGTCATGAATAACATAAAAGAATTATTGCAAAAGTATTTTGACGGAGAGACTTCGCTGGCCGAAGAACATATCCTGCAGGAATATTTTGCACAAGCTGAAATAGCTGAAGATCTGAAGCAATACAAACCGATGTTTGAATGTTTCGCCGGTCTGGAAGCTGAAACGTTGCCAAACCCGGCCTTTGACGAAGAATTTAGTAAAAAGGTCAGTGTGCACCGGAAACATCATGGATTGGTATACCACATCTCTTTGTGGAGTTCGGCGGCAGCAGCCTGTGTCGTTTTGGCGATGGGCTCTATCTATTATGTAGAGCGACAGAATAACTATATGATAGTCAATGGAAAAAGAATAAACGATCCAGAAAAGGCATTGATGATCGCAGCCGATAAATTGCACCTTGTAACCGGAAAATTCAACAATAGCGTCTCTCATGTTCAGCAGATAAGGCGAGTAGGCAAGCAATTGAGTGTAATGGAAATATTTAATAAGCACGACAACTCAACCGACTCTTTGAACACAAACAACGCAATAAAGACCAATGAAAACTAAGCTGATTCTTTTGATGATCCTCCTTTCGTCCGTAGGACTTCAGGCGCAGACCATCGACAAACTGATTGAAAAATATTCAACAAATAAAAATTTCGAGTACGTATCTATTAGCAAGGGCCTCTTCAACCTGACACAGTGGTTGGGTGGCAGCAACATCGATAAAGATACCAAAGAGGTATTGGGGCGAATTAAGAGCATGAAGATATTGACTCTTAATACGACAACAAATAGTCAGGCGAAGGTAAGTTTTCAGAAAGAACTGAACAGCCTCCTTAAACGGGGTCGTTACGAACAGATGATGGAAACCAGAAACAAATCGGATCAATCGACCGTATATGGTTACACCGATAACAAAGGGGTTGCACACCTGTTGATCGTGGTAAAAAACGATGCGGAAATGAGTCTGATTGTAATGAAAGGAAACCTGACGCACGAAGATTTAGAAAAAATAGCGAAATAACAACAGAGCATATAACTTGACATTCACTTTTTCATCTTTTTACCTGAAAATTGATTACTTTTGCCGGTGTTTGTGAAAACCCCGGCAAATTCTTTTTAAACAAAGCATCACATTCACTATCAAATCGTTTTATTAAAAATTGATTTTCCCCAATGAACGTAGTTATCATCAAATACAATGCAGGCAATATCCGGTCGGTTAGTTTTGCGCTGGAACGCCTGGGAATAAACGCCACGGTGAGCGACGATCCGGAGGTGATTAAAGCGGCTGATAAAGTAATTTTTCCGGGTGTGGGCGAAGCTTCTTCTGCAATGCACTACCTGAAAGAAAATGGTTTGGATGAAGTTATCAAATCGCTCAAACAACCCACGCTGGGTATTTGTCTGGGTATGCAATTGCTTTGTGCTCATTCCGAAGAAAACGATGTCGATTGCCTTGGCCTGATTCCGCAAGAGGTGAGAAAATTTCGACCCGAAGCCGGTAAAGTGCCGCAAATAGGGTGGAATGATATTTATAAGTTGAAGTCACCCCTGTTTGAAAATGTTGACGAACACAGCTATGTCTATTTTGTGCACGGATATTACGCCGCCTACGGAGACAATACCATAGCTACCGCCAAATACGGACTGGAATATAGCGCAGCTCTACAGAAGGATAATTTTTATGCAGTTCAGTTTCACCCGGAGAAATCGGGTGATGTGGGGCAAAAAATTCTGGAGAATTTTCTGAAACTATAGAGAGAAAGAGCCGGAGATCAGATACCGGCGCTTCTTTTTAGATTTTCAACCTGCTTGTTCCAAAGCATAATAGCATCACGTTTTTCATCGGGATCGGCAAAGTCGGTGATTACTAAGGCTACAGCCGATGTCAGTTCATCCACGCTGATTTTAAATTCGAAATAGACCTTTTCGTTTTCGTCATCCAACCAATGGAAACGAACAAAGGAGCCATTGTGTGATAAAATCAATTCAGCCTGTTGGCTATGATCGCCCCAGGTAAAAGTATATAAACGCCCATTCACAACGACCTTGTCCGCAAACCAGTCCGACAGACCGACCGACGTACTGAGACTATTCCACAACACAGAAAAAGAAATGTTTTGAAAAACGTATTCAATCTGGAATTTTTCTTTTCCCATAATTTTTTTTGATTGTTTATTCGGCTGCAAAATAGGGTTTTTTAGTGAATATACCAAATAAGCCCCGTTTTTTTATATACCGATCATTTGCCGGAAACTGTTTTTTTCTTCAGAATCAGA
>CAZFTY010000169.1:0-5825 GCA_964521835.1 uncultured Microbacter sp. | reverse complement strand
TGACGACCGACCTGCTCCTGAAGTTCGGATGACGATTTGACTGCGACACCATTGATTTTCGTGATAATATCGCCCTCTTTAATGCCAGCCTCTTTTGCAGCGCTAAGGTCAGTTACTTCAGCGACATATACGCCATCGAGCACTTTTATCTTCTTTTCTTTAGCAAAATCATCGTCAATATCCCGGATCTGAACACCCATCAGCGCACGTTGAACAGTACCGTATTGTTTAATATCTGCCACCACTTTACTTACGATACTTACAGGAATTGCGAAACCATATCCGGCATAACTACCTGTTTGCGAAGCTATAGCCGTATTTATACCCACCAGTTCTCCTTTCGTATTCACCAACGCGCCACCACTGTTTCCCGGATTGATTGCGGCATCCGTCTGGATAAATGACTCGATACGCGCCTTACTCGGAATGATGTTGATATTACGCGCCTTGGCACTCACAATACCGGCGGTTACCGTCGATGTAAGATTAAACGGATTTCCGATTGCCAAAACCCATTCTCCGAGCTTCAGGTCATCCGAATTTCCAAAGACAAGAGTAGGCAGATCCTTTGCATCTATTTTAATCAACGCAAGATCGGTATTCGGGTCAGTTCCGATTACAGTTGCCGTAAAAGTTCGTTTGTCGTTCAAAACAACCTCAATATTGTCTGCCTCACTCACCACATGGTTGTTTGTCACAATATAGCCGTCGGTAGAAATAATCACACCCGAACCTGATGCTTTCTGGGGCTCGAGCTGACGTTGCGAACCTCCACCACCAGGACCGAAGAAGAAATTGAAAAACGGATCCTCATCCATATCCCCTCCACTCATCATTCGCTGCTTGGTTTCTACTTTGACGTGAACTACTGCATTGACTGAATTTTCAGCAGCGACAGTAAAATCAGGAAGTCCGGAAACACCTCGTGTCGGAGTGTATGCGACATTCGTGATGGGAGTTTGTATAAAGCCCCCGGCAGCAACTATCTCTTTCTTTTTGGCAGTGCCATTCTGAGCATTAACAGCCACCATTCCCGCCAACAAAAGCATTACACTTACTAATCTCATTTTCATAGCAATAATCGTTTTATTAAAGGATTGAACAACTCTGTTTTAACTTAAAATCGGAAGCAAATATCTGCAAAAACTCCGAAATATGTATCGCAATAATTACTAAACTATGTTGCGATTTGCCTCATTTAACATTTGAAATTCCCCACTTAAATGTTATTTGCTTCCAAAATCCCGAAGTGTTAAAATCAGAGAAATTAATTTGATTATGAGATAGTTCAAACCACCACGCAACTGACAATGTGTCAATGCCCGGTTCTATTTACTTGATAGCGGACGGATTTTGGGGTACCTTTGCAACAAAAGCAGGCCGGCTTGTCGCTTCTTCGTTTGTGCGGGAAAGAGGAAAGTCCGGGCAACACAGAGCACCATATTTCCTAACGGGAAGCTGTTCGTGAGGGCAGAGTAGCGTAACAGAAAATAACCGTCACGGCTTGCCGTGATAAGGGTGAAAAGGTGGGGTAAGAGCCCACCGGCGTCGATGGCAACATCGGCGGCCGTACGCCTTATGGGTTGTAAGGCCATGTAAACCGACGTTTGAGGGCTGCTCGCCCGAGTCGGAGGGTAGGCCGCAAGAGGTGATTGGCGACAATCATCCGAGATAAATGACAGGCATCCCGTTTCGGCGGGATACAGAACCCGGCTTACAGGCCTGCTTTTTTACAAGACATGTTATTCTCAAAATAAATGAGGCGATCTGGTAAGGATCGCCTCATGCTGTTTTATCGCAAGGCCTGCAAAATATCGATCTTCAGATCTTCCGGTTCTTCCAGCCCGGTCGAAAAACGGAGCAACGTGTCGGGAATGCCTGTCTTTTCTTTCATTTCGGGAGAAAAAGTACCGTAGATAGTAGAGAGCGGATGGATAATCAACGACTTGTTATCGAAAAGATTGGTGGCGCGACGCACCACCTTCAGCTTGTTCATAAAGGCATAGCAGGCAGCCCTGTCGGCCAGCTCAAACGTAAACATAGCGGTACCTATTTTACCAAACTGAGAGGTACTGACGTTATAAAACGGATCATCGGGCAAGCTGTTATGATGCACCTTCTTGATCTCCGGCAATGTTTGGAGCCATTGAGCCAATTCCAAACCGGTAGCCGCCGCCCGGCTAAACCGAAGTTCCATCGTTTCCAGCCCCAGTGTTTGCTGATAGGCCGTATCGGGCGACATGCAGGCACCGAAATTACGAAAAACCTCGCCCCTTAGTTTGGCCTGAAATGCCTTCGACCCGAATTTTTTCGCGTCCAATCGTTTGGATCGGCTCCAATCGCAATTGCCATGATCGAGCACCAACCCTCCGATACCGGTAGCTCCACCCGAAATGTATTTGGTACTGGATACCACCTCTATGTTGGCTCCAAAGTCCCGCGCCTTAAAAACAGACCAGGGCACCACGGTAGTATCGACCACCAACGGCACCTGCTTCTTCGATGTCAAAGCAGAAAGAGCTTTCAGATCGACTACTTCCAGATGGGGATTGGTAATAACCTCCGTAAAAACCAGACATGTATTCTCGTCGATATTCTTTTCGACCTCTGCCATATCCAGCAAATTACAAAACCGGACTTCCACTCCGAAATTGGCCAGTGTAAACTGTAAAATAGAAAAAGTGTTGCCAAAAAGATGCGACGTGGTAACAATATTCGCCCCTTCGTATGCCAAAGACATAAATACATTGGAGATAGCGGCCATTCCTGACGACAATGCGGTAACCGCCATCGCTCCGGAGACCTCTTTTATTCGTTGTTCAAAATAGGCTACTGTGGGATTTGAAATACGGCTATAGGTGTGAAAAGGTGATTGTCCGAGAAAAGCGGCTTCCATCTCTTCTGCCGTTGCAAATTCGAAAGCCGCCGTATTGTAAACAGGCATCGACAGCGGATTATTGAAATCTTCTTTCGCAAACGGCGTCGACAGGATCTTGGTCGTAAAGTTATCTGACATTTATAAAATACTTATTATTAGTGCGTTTTATACAGCATACGCGTAAATGCGGATGCAACATATTGCAAAGAGTTTGTGGGTACAAAGTTGCACGATTTCTCCGACGATTCAAAATTCTCGTAAAATAGTTGAACATAGGAGGTCGAAAGCCGACATTCACTTATTTTTTTGTACTTTTGTCACTCATTGTTGTTTTATTTATACCCATGGAATACGGATCACTAAACCGGTAATTCCATTATTTTTTTATGACAAAATACAAGTACCTGATAGTTTTATTGTTGACCGTTTGTTCGAGTCAGCTTTTTGGGCAATTTAAGCTGGATGAACAATCCGCCAAGTTAATATACACCCTCAGTGCAGTAAACAGTTTATACGTCGATTCGGTAAAAGAAAACAATCTGGTCGAAAGTGCGATTGTAGGAATGCTGAAAGATCTGGATCCGCACTCCGTATACATTCCGAAAGACGAGGTTGCGCGCATGAACGAGCCGTTGGAGGGTTCATTTTTCGGAGTCGGCATTCAGTTTCAAATGCTGGAAGACACATTATACGTCGTTCAAACCATATCCGGATGCCCTGCGGCCAAAGTCGGGGTGTTGCCCGGCGACCGAATGATATTTATTGAAGACACGTTGATTGCCGGTGTGAAAATGCAAAACACAAGCATCATGAAAAAGCTGCGCGGCCCGAAAGGAACCGTAGTGAGGGTGAAAATCCTGCGCCGGGGAGTACCCGAACTGATCGAGTTTAACATCACACGTGACAAAATTCCAATTCACAGTGTGGATGCCTCTTACATGATGGGTAAAGATGTCGGATATATCAAAATAAACAGTTTCGGGGCGACAACGTATCAGGAATACCTCGAAGCGGTAACCAAGCTCAAAAAAGCGGGCATGAAAGATCTGCTCATCGACCTTCAGGGCAACGGCGGTGGATATATGAATGCCGCAACCGATCTGGCCAATGAATTTTTACAACAAGGGAATCTTATCGTTTATACCGAGGGGACAAAGCAACCGCGCACATCGATCAATGCCACGGGCAGAGGAGGTTTCTCAAACGGACGACTCATTGTTTTAATCGACGAATATTCGGCATCAGCCAGCGAAATCTTTTCCGGTGCAATTCAGGACTGGGACAGAGGGGTCGTGATCGGACGCAGATCATTCGGCAAAGGATTGGTTCAAAGACAATTATCATTACCAGACGGGGCTATGATACGTCTGACAACCGCACGCTACTACACACCATCAGGACGTTGCATCCAAAAATCGTACAAAGACGGAATCGACAAATACGAACAAGACCTGAATACCCGCTACAAACGGGGAGAATTTCAACATGCCGACAGCATCCATTTTGCCGATTCGTTAAAATACAAAACGCTTCGTTTGGCACGCACCGTCTACGGAGGCGGAGGTATTATGCCGGATGTATTTGTGCCATTGGACACTACCAATTATTCCGACTACTTGCGAAAAATAATTGCAAAAGGGGTGGTAAACAAAACCACCATGCAGTATATCGATAAAAACAGAACGGCGATTAAGGAGGAATATAAAACTTTTGAAAATTATGCCGCATCCTATACCATTCCTCAATCGCTTTTGGATGACCTGACAAGCGAAGCCACCAAAGAAAAAATCCCATTCAATAAGGAGCAATTTGAAAAATCGAAATCCTATTTGATGCTTCAGATAAAAGCACTTATCGCATCCGATGTGTGGGAGCAGGGCGCCTCGTTCCGTATTTTGAATGCAGAAAACGCCATCGTTAAGAAGGCATTGGAGATATTGAAACAACCGAACGAATACAGCAAACTGTTAACGGTACCGGCAACACCAACAAACAAATAAGCACTGTTTTTACCGGTAAGGGATCAACAAAGATAAACTATGAATGCATCAGAAGCCATCACGGAAGCCATCAGGCAACTATCTGATTACAAACAATTCAAGACATTAAGTCATCAACAAAAAGAGGATACGCCCCTTCCGTCCATTGATGTGCTTGAAGAGATTGTACGACTGACGCGCGCCATTCTTTTCCCCGGTTACTTCGGACGATCGGCTATTGATCGCCACACCATAAAATATCATATCGGGGTCAGCATCGAGGAGCTCTATCATCTTCTGACCGAGCAGGTGATGGCGGGTCTCTGTTTTTCGACAAATACGGCAGAACCGAAGAAAAAAGCGATTGAAATATCCACCCAATTTATTACCCACCTTCCGTGCATACGCGAGTGTTTGGCTACTGATGTAGAGGCCACCTATATCGGCGACCCTGCTTCCAAAAGTTTCGGGGAGGTGATTTTTTGCTATCCCGCGATCCGCGCCATCAGCAATTACCGCATCGCGCATGAATTACTCGAACTGGGAGTTCCGCTCATTCCACGTATCATTACCGAAATGGCGCACTCCGAAACCGGCATCGACATCCATCCGGGAGCGACGATCGGCACCGGATTTACCATCGATCACGGCACAGGTGTCGTGATCGGCGAAACGGCAATTATCGGTAACAATGTAAAATTATATCAGGGCGTTACGCTCGGAGCCAAGAGTTTTCCTCTCGACGAAAACGGGCAACCGATCAAAGGTATCCTCCGCCATCCGATCATAGAAGACGGCGTGATTATCTACTCTAACTCGACCATTCTGGGCAGAATCACTATCGGAAAGGGATCGGTTATCGGCGGTAATATCTGGATAGATCACGACGTTCCTCCGGGATCGAGGATAATGCAAGGGAACCCGAAAAAATAGCCAACAAGGGAGTGGAAAGTCAACAATAAGAAGTC
>CAZFTY010000168.1:0-5844 GCA_964521835.1 uncultured Microbacter sp. | reverse complement strand
CCGTATTGAGCATCTTTTTAAGATCGCCCGATTCTTCCAAAGTCCGACGGTTCACACCCCATCTCTCTTCCAACTGTTGCCAGTTGATACGGTTTTCATCAATGGGTTGGTAGGGTCGTTTATTTTGTTCCGTTTGTGAATCATGTTGACCTTGCTCACCTGCTTCAGTTTGGGACTCTTTGATCTTTTGTTCATAATTGCCTGTATCAATACGATGTTGGGCAAGAAGTTCCTTGTTGCCCTCCGGGTCTTTCAGCACCTCTTTCATTACTGCCAACACGTTTTCCACTCCGTCTGCCGCCACCCGATAAAAGCCGAAGTGTTTAGGGTCTTTATACTGTCGGAGAAAATTGAGCATAAAATTGTCCAGCAGATTACCCCCCCGGTCAAAATGCAGGAAGTCCTGTCCATTACTCTTCTTGCCATCCGTTATCTTGGGAGATCCGTCCTTATTCACTCCAGACACCACGCCCACTTCACCTGATCTCTCATCCTTGACAATGAGAACATCCTTTTCTTTTTTGTCCTGTTCCATAGTTGTAAACTTTTATGATTGATTAATTTCTGAGGCGTTCTGTTTATCGGCTATTTTTCTGATTTCAAAACAGGTTCGCCTTTCCTGAACTCCTTGGAATATGTTTTAAGAAATAGCTGTACGTCGGATTCTTTGTAGTAAACCTTATGCCATAGCATGTGATAGGTTAATGCTCCGGAGCTTCTGTAACGTTGGAGGGATCGTTTACTGGTTTGCAGCAGTTGGCATAAATCCTGATTATCCAAAAGGCGTTCACCGTCTAAATATTTGGTCGGTTTTACCTCTTTAGCGGATAAGGCTGCCAACATTTTTTCGTTGCGGTCAAAGCGTTCCATGACCTGCTTCATCCATCCTTCAAATGTCTTGACATCCAATAAACTCATAGGGATGTATTTTTACGTGTCAGTAAGTAGTTCTTGCGAAACTCATCCAATGTCTGTGGCTTGCAGGAAACAATTCTTTCCCGGATACATTGTTCCACGTCGGATAACCGATACAAACATTTGCTACGCACCATGCTATATACAATGGTTCTGTCTTTACGCATCCGCTGAAGGGTGCGTGTGCTGATTTTAAGCAAATCGGCCAGCTCTTCACTGGTCAGCCATATGTCCGGCTCTTGTGTAGGGGTAGTTTCTTTTTTGAAGACGTACTCTGCAATCTTGTCGATCTTGTTCGACAAATCTCGGAATACCTGATGATCGAAGGTGATTATTTCCATTTCGTTGCTGTTTAATTGCTGTGCAAAAATGGAAACTAAGCGGAAGGTGATTTCACAGGTGGCTACCTACCTGTGGAAGATTTTTGTCGGGGAAAGAAAAGTCGGGATACAAAAAAGCCGGAAGGCCATACTGTGAAAAGAGTATGAGCCTTCCGGCTTAAATAAAATTGAGGATAATTGTTTTTGCTAATTCATCATAGCAGTAGTTCCTAATCTTGATAAAATTAGGTTGTTTTCTTTAATGGAAGCAGCAATCTGTTGTGCAACCCATTGCCGAAAAAGAGTAGTCGGATAACTCTCTATTCTAAAGCTTAATGCAATAATCACTTCCAGATTAAAATATTCAACAAAACATGACTCATCATTACTCAATCCATAGGCCCGTTCTATCTTCACACATTCTTCTAGCAATTTAGCGGATTTGAGCAACGCTTTCAGATTTGTTTCTAAAACAGACTGCTTCACATTATACAATTTAGCGATCTCCTGGATTGTCATCCAGACAGTGTCGTCATCCGAAAGTTCAATTGTTAATTGATAATCATCTGGATGCAAACTCTTGAAAATAATTGACCCTCTTGTCATAAATCTATTTTCTTTAATATGACTTGCTCCATATCATTCAACTTTCCTGAAAGCAATTGCATATCCTTGCCGATTTTTTCATTGGTAATGCGGGCATAGATTTGTGTTGTCTGAATATTGGTGTGTCCCAACATTTTAGACACTGTCTCTATGGGTACTCCTTTCGATAAAGTTGTGGTTGTTGCAAATGTATGCCGAGCCATGTGAAAGGTTATATTTTTATTTATACCGCACAAGTCACCTATCTCTTTCAAATATGAATTGAGTTTTTGATTGCTTAATACCGGGAGTAACTGTCCGTTTGAGAGTTTGCCTTCATATTTCTTTAGAATGGATAAGGGAATATTCAATAAGGGGACATTAACCGGAGTATCTGTTTTCTGGCGGTGGGTCATTATCCATAGTTTACCATCAAAAGAAGTACGAATATTCTCTGCAGTTAATTGTTTAACATCAATATATGCCAACCCGGTAAAGCACGAAAAAATAAAAATATCACGTACTTGTTCCAATCTTTTAGATACAAATTTTTTTTCTACAATTATCTGCATCTCTTGATCCGTCAAATAACCTCTATCTACACGTTTGAACCGTATTTTATAATTTGCAAATGGATCTTTAAAGATCAAACCATTGTTTTTAGCGACAATAATAATCATTCGAAATATTTGTATGAACTTCGCAGATGTATTGTCACTACACTTACTCACAGCATGTAAGTAAGCTTCAAAATCTGTAATAAATTTGTGATTTATTTCTCTGAGTGCAATATCTGAAATCTTATACTTAGCACTCATAAATTCTTCCAAACGGCGGCATGTTCGATCGTATTTAGCAAGTGTGGCTTCTGTTTTACTAATTCCAATAAGTTTTCTGGCATCTTCATTATGGCTTTTAAAAAGCTCTAAAAGAGTATGCTGCTTAATATCATAGCCCAAAAAGGCATTACGTATCTTCTCTGCGGTTACATACGCTTCATGGACTTCGATCTCTCGATAGTGATTTCTTAAGGACGTGCGAATGTCTTCTAATAAACTATTTAATCTACGCGCCTGCATACTATTCCCTGCCGCTTTACCAAGTTTCACATCCCAAAATTTCGGCTCAATATCTAATTTAGAACTGAATTGAGACACCTCACCATTAACCGATACCCGGATCATGATGTTGAATTTACCTTCTTTGTTCAATTGATTCTTTCTTCCATAAAAAAGAATCTTAAACGTACTTTTACTCATAATACTTTTGTTTTTGTCCTCACAATTACAGTAACGATTTAACATTGTAAAGGAACGGTTTACACTCAGTTTATGAGCAGACACTTAAAGGTCAATTGATGACATATCAGATACTTATCTCAAAAATCGTTACTCAAATCACATTCCTAGTTTTTAGTAACGATTTAGTAACGAAATAATGTCGTTTTTGGGCTGTTTTATGGAATTCAGATGTCTGGTGCAGACAATAAAAAAAACTCCATAAAACTTTGATTTTATGGAGTTTGTCTTAATTTGACTACCAAATGGCTTTGGTATCTTGCGGAAAGCGAGGGATTCGAACCCCCGGTACAGTCACCCGTACACCGCATTTCGAGTGCGGCCCATTCGACCACTCTGGCAGCTTTCCTTGGTCGTTTAGCGGCTGCAAAGGTACACTTTTTTATGTTTCGTCCAAGATTTTTTCTAAAAAAAATCAGGCACTATATTCACCAAGCGCCTTTAGCAACAACTCGTTTTCCGACTCCACACCAACCGTAATACGCAGACATCCTTCGCACAAAGCCACTGTATTGCGGTTTCGCACAATAATGCTCTTGTCGACCAGATAGTGGTACACGGCATTGGCATCGGCCACTTTTACCAACAAAAAATTGGCATCGGTAGGATATACCTCTTCGACCATCTCCAGTTGCTTCAACGCCCCGATCAACCGGTAGCGCTCCTTCAACAGCATATTCACCCATTCGGCCTTGCGATCGACCTGCTCCAGTTCGTCGAGTACTAATCGCTGTGTCAGCACGTTGATGTTATATGGATATTTTACTTTGTTGTACAAACCGATAATTTCTTCGGAAGCGAATGCCATTCCCAGACGCACACCGGCCAGTCCCCATGCCTTCGAGAATGTTTGCAGCACGATCAAACGCGGATATCGATCCAATATTTTCAGCCAACTCGGTTCCGAAGAGAAGTCGATATAGGCCTCATCAATCACCGTGATTCCGGCAAATCCTTCCACAATCTTCAACATCTCTTCGCGGTTAAGCAGATTGGCGGTCGGATTGTTGGGAGAGCAGAGAAAAATCACTTTCGTATGAGCATCGATGGCATCGAACAGACGTTGCGCATCGAGTGAATAATCGGCATTGAGGCGCACCTTACGATACTCCACATCGTTGATGTCGGCGCTCACCTGATACATGCCATAGGTAGGATCGATAGCCACCACATTGTCCTGACGCGGCTCGCAAAAGACACGAAATACCAAATCGATGGCTTCGTCGCTGCCATTACCCAGAAACACCTGTCCGGAATGGACACCTTTGATCGCTGCAATACGTTCTTTAACCGACCATTGCAACGGATCCGGATAACGGTTATACGGATAGTTCAACGGATTTTCGTTTGCATCGAGGTAAGCTTCGGCTTCACCTTTGAATTCGTCGCGGGCACAGGAGTAAGGCTTGAGCGACAGAATGTTTTTTCGAACTAAGGAGGTAATTTCTGACACGGCAATGATTATCTGTGTGAATACTCTACATTTTGCGGGGTTTCATCGGAAACTCCACAACCATTTTACACGGACAAAGTTACTAAATTTAAGAGAAAAAGCCAGCGAATCGGTCTGAACTCCGGGAAAGAAATGCAGATGCAAACCAGATTTTATTCGCAAAAACGGTATCCGATACCCGATTCGGTATTGATATAAACGGGTTGTGAGGGATTATCCTCGATCTTTTTGCGGAGCTGCGCCACAAACACGCGGAGATATTGGGTTTGTTCCAGATAGCTGTAACCCCAAATTTCTTTGAGGATAAAGGTATGCGTAAGTACCTTGCCGGCATTCTTCGCCATCAGAGCAAGAAGCGAAAATTCGGTGGTGGTAAGCTTCACCAGTTCCCCTCCTTTTTTGACGGTATGATTTACCAGATCGATTTCGAGGTTATTGAAACAGAGCAGTGTTTGCGCTTTACCGGCCTGCGACGAAAAGCGGAGTGACGAACGTACCCGTGCCGAGAGTTCGCCCGTGCGGAAAGGTTTGGTGAGGTAGTCGTTAGCTCCACTGTCGAGCGCCTGCACGATATCCTCTTCCGAACTTCGTACCGAAAGGATAATGACAGGTCCGGTGTACCATTCGCGCAGCTTTTTAAGCACAATTTGTCCGTCCTCATCGGGCAGTCCCAAATCGAGAATAATCAGTTGCGGATTGTGACTGGCAGCCAACGACAATCCCTCCTTGCCCGAAGGAGCTTCGAGAATGGAATAGCCGCCCGGTTTCAGCGTAATTTCGAGCAGTCGCCGGATGGCGCTTTCATCATCAATAATCAGTATTGTTTCGGACATAGATTTCAGAACAAAGAACAAAGATAGCAAACTATTTTCGCACACAGGAAAGCACGGAGAAAACTGATGAACACCGAAAACACCTTTGGAATTCAGCTTCTGCATACTATTCACGGGTAGTCAGTAGCCAGTAGAAAATCTGCCTTAGGATAAATCTCTATCAAAACCGGGCAAAAATGGAAGTATGAAAAGCCAATCTTAAAACAAAAAATTGCTGTTATTCTGACTACTGGCTACCGGCTACTAACTACTAACTAACACCTCCTGTGTAAATCCGTAAAATCAGTGTATTCCGTGTGCCTCGTTGTCGTTATCTTCATTATTCTCTATGGTATACTTGCCGGTCGGAATCCTGATCGTTACCAACGCTCCGCCATGCGAACGGTTTTCAAACTTTACCGTACCATGATGGGCATCTACAAATCCTTTTACAATGGACA
>CAZFTY010000167.1:0-5846 GCA_964521835.1 uncultured Microbacter sp. | reverse complement strand
ATATCTTTGCACTCTATTTGAGTTCAGGATATTTTTGAGGGAAACTCAACAACCAACAGATGATCGGATATTCGGAAAATCTTTACATGCACTTCGACCGGGATCGATGGGCTTCGCTTCGCAATATGCAGCCGATGTCTCTCACGGCAGAGGAGGTGCAAAAACTGCGGGGCATTAACGACGAGTTGTCGATCGACGAGGTACGGGATATCTACATGCCCCTTGCCCGTCTGCTCAATTACCACCTCAACGCACGCCTCAACAGGCAATCGGCCCTGATGCAATTCCTCAACCAGCAGGAGCAACATATCCCTTTTATTATAAGCGTGGGCGGCAGCGTTTCGGTAGGAAAGACAACCAGTTCGCGCGTATTGCAGGCTTTACTGAGTCATTGGAAAGAGAATCTGAAAGTGGTGCTGGTAACCACCGACGGCTTTTTATATCCCAATGCCGTGCTCGAAGAGAAAGGGCTGATGCTAAAGAAAGGGTTTCCGCAATCGTACGACACACGTCGGCTGCTGCAGTTTGTGATGGATGTAAAATCGGGCAAATCGCACCTGCAAACACCCAAATATTCGCACAAGATATACGATGTGGTACCCGACGAGTTTCACGAGGTAGACCGCCCCGACATTTTGATTCTGGAAGGGCTGAATGTACTGCAAAGCAATCTCGACGCTCCGCACCCGAATCAGTCACACGCGTTTGTCTCCGACTTTGTCGATTTTTCCATCTACGTGGATGCCGACGAAGCGCTGTTGGAAGAGTGGTTTATATCCCGGTTTCTGAAGCTGCGCGAAACGGCCTTTACCGATCCGGAATCTTTCTTTGTGCACTATTCAAAGCTATCGGTCGACGAAGCGATAAAGATTGCACGCACGGCATGGCGGGAGATCAATCTGGTCAATCTCCGGCAACACATTCTCCCCACCCGCTCCCGGGCCAACCTTATTCTGCATAAAAGCGCCAACCACTTGGTCGATTACGTCCAGCTCCGGAAATAACAGGTTATCCATGGAACATACATATCCATAAACGCAAGAAAAAGACAATCTCGATGCCTGTTCGCAGAGGACATTCACGAGAAAAACAATGCAGAAAAACAATGCAACCTCTACGAGGTATGAAATCAGAGGGGAAAGATTTCTATTGATAGGAAAGCCCTAACGGGCTAAAAAACATAAAAAGAGAATAGCAACTATGTCCGTAGGACATTCATATCAATAGAAAGACGAAAAACAAAGGCCTATTAATGCCCGTAGGGTATTCACGAAAAAAACAACAGAACAGAAAAAGTCCCGGCAGAAGCGTTCCTGTCGGGGCAAGCAACATCAATCGATTCCCGCCACACGGCTACGCCGTTCCAGCATAGCCACATCGCGCCATACGGAATTCATTTTGCCAATCTTCTCTTTGAGTCCGATAGTACGAAATCCGTGCTTTTGGTGCAACCGCATACTGGCTGCATTTTCGGGAAACACACCCGATTGAAGTGTCCAGACTCCCTCTCTTTCGGACTCTTCGATAAGCGCTTTCATTAAAGCGTCGCCCACACCTTGTCCCCGGAAAGCCGGATCGACATAGATGCTTACCTCCGCCACTCCGGCATACACCGGTCGCGCCGAAACGGACGAAAGGGCAGCCCATCCGGCAATTTTCCCTTCGCAAAGCGCCACCAGACGACAATCCGGGCGGTGAGCCTTGTTCCAGGCTTCCCACGACGGAGCTTCGGTTTGAAACGTAGCGTTACCGGTGGCAATACCGGCTTCGTAGATGCGCGCCGCATCGGACCAATGTGCGGCAGTAAGAGGTTGAATGGTAATTGAAATCATATTTTACCTGATGTTTATGAAATTATATGTCGTACCTACGGCACTATACTAATTTGGTTATTATGGCATCTACAAACCTTTCATCCCGATGGGATTTTAATGCCAACAGAGCAACCCGTTATAATGTCAGATTTTTAGCGACTTTGCGTCTTAGCGAGAAATGTTAGTATGTTATATCAAAATCGTTTACGGAACCAAAAAGCGACGTTCACCAGCGCTATCATTACCGGCACCTCTACCAGTGGGCCGATTACGGCGGTAAAAGCTTCACCGGAATTGATGCCGAAAATAGCAATGGCTACGGCGATGGCTAACTCGAAGTTATTACTCGCGGCAGTAAACGAAAGGGTAACCGACTGTTCGTAGGTTGCCCCCACCCTTTTGCTCATGACGAACGAAAAGAGGAACATCACCACAAAATAGATAACCAGCGGTATAGCAATACGCACTACATCCAACGGAATTTTTACGATATATTCGCCCTTGAGCGAGAACATGACCACGATGGTAAACAGCAGTGCAATCAGCGTAAGCGGCGATATTTTCGGAACAAAACGGGTATCGTACCACTGCGAACCTTTGAGACGAGTGAGAATAAACCGTGTCAGAAATCCGGCAATCATGGGTATACCAAGGTAGATAAAGACGCTTTTGGCAATATAGGCCATCGTAATTTGCGCCACCGTTTCGTTCACTGGCAGGCCGAACCAACCGGGCAAAATGGCAATAAACAGGTAGGCATAGACCGAGAAAAGCAACACCTGAAAGAGAGAATTGAAAGCCACCAGTCCGGCCGCATATTGCCGGTCGCCCTTTGCCAGATCGTTCCACACAATGACCATGGCAATGCAGCGCGCCAGGCCGATAAGTATCAGTCCGTACATGTAGCTGATGTTGAACCGGAGAAAAATAATGGCCAGCAAAAACATCAGTACCGGACCGATAACCCAGTTCTGCACCAGCGATAGTCCCAGAATCCGTCTATTTTTGAACACATCGCCCAACTCTTCGTACTTCACTTTTGCAAGAGGCGGATACATCATCACTATCAAACCGATGGCGATGGGCAAATTGGTAGTGCCCGACGAAAAGGAGTTCCAGAATGCAGCCACTCCGGGGAAATACCAGCCGGAGAAGACTCCGATAAACATAGCCAGGAAGATCCAGAGCGTCAGGTAACGGTCGAGAAATTTCAGTCGTGTATTCATAAGAGATTGTACTAATTGACTAATTAAAATATAACGATTTGCATTTATGACCTCTCCCCTAACCCCTCTCCCGAGAGAGAGGGGAAAAATCTGCAAAAACAAATTGAATTCTATCTATTTCACCGCCTTACTCCAACACGAAGTCTTTGATCCCGACATTATATCGTCGGTACCGAAGTTGCCTTTTCCGGCAGCACACCACACATTCACGCCCTTCGTGTCGACCACCAGCATCCAGAGATTCATGCCATCAAGCTCTTTGCGTAACATATCGAAGCTAAGCTTATAGTTGGCAGAAAGCAACACGTCCGACTGACTGTCGGGATTCCCAATCTTGTAAAGCCCCGGAGTTACTTTGTAATCGTCGCGCCCAATGCCGAAGCGCACTTTTAACGCTCCCAGCTTGTCCGTGAGAGTCAATTGTGCCGGCACACGAGGAACTCGGGCTGTCAGTAGTCCGAGCTCATTCAAATTTACAGAAGCTGCAGTGCTCATTTTCCTTTGATATTCTCCACGTAAAACGTATAAAAACGCTCTTTAATCTCGTCACGCACCCGACGGAACTCACTCCAGATAAATTCGTCGCTACCTACTACATGGCTCGGATCGTCAAACCCGATATGCAAACGGTGTTTCACCTTGCCGAAGAAAGCGGGGCACGCCTCGTTGGCTCCGCCGCAAACGGTAATCACGTAGTCCCACTCTTCGCTCAGGTACTTCTCCACCGGATCGGAGGTATGATGACTGATGTCGATGCCTGCTTCGCGCATCACGGCAACCGCTTTTTCATTGAGTTTACCGCTTGCCTGCGTTCCTGCCGAGCAAACGGTCAGGGTCGGATCAAACGATTGTAACCAACCGTGCGCCATCTGACTCCGGCAACTATTTCCGGTACATAAAATAAGAATCTTCATATTTGTAAATCGTTATATTGGTTTGCAAATGGGTTACATAATAAGATTAAACAGAAATCCGACCAGCATAATTCCGGTGGCAACAATGGCAATAAACGTAATAATAAGCGGTAGTTTTAAAACCTTTTTCAGTATAATCATCTCGGGCAACGAAAGGGCTATGACCGACATCATAAAAGCCAACGCAGTGCCCAAAGCTGCTCCTTTTTCAATCAGCACGGAAACGATGGGCACGATACCTGCCGCATTCGAATAGAGCGGCACACCAATCAATACCGACAAGGGAACTGCATACCAAACATCTTTTCCCATCAGCGATGCCATAAATTCGGCCGGCACATATCCGTGTACTCCGGCACCGACTGCAATACCCAGCGCCACATAGAGCCACACTTTGCCCACAATATCCTTTACTGCGGTCAATCCCATTCCGATGCGCTGCGGAAAAATAATCTTCTCCTCTTCCGTCTCCCCTTTTTCAAAACGGGTGGCATATACCCACTCTTCCACCCATTTTTCCAGACGAAGCCGACCGATAATCCATCCGGCCAGAATAGCAATCGCAAGACCTGTTGAGATGTAGATCAACACCGTTTTCCAGCCAAACATTCCATAGAGCAGCACAACGGCCACTTCGTTAATCATAGGCGCTGCAATCAGGAAAGAGAAGGTGATGCCCAAAGGCACTCCCGACTCAACAAAGCCAAGAAACAACGGAATAGCCGAACAGGAGCAAAAAGGGGTAACAATGCCCAAAAGCGCGGCCATCACATTGCCGGTAAAGGTATTTTTGCCTTCGAGCGCTTTGCGGGTGCGTTCGGGGGTGAAGAAACTACGCACAATGCCCACGAAAAAGATAATAAGCACCAGCAGGAGCAACACTTTGGGAAACTCAAAGATAAAGAACCGGATCGCTTCGGTCAGCGGAGCTCCGTTCGACATGCCGGGTAAAATTTTCACAATCCAGTCAGCCAAGGGCTGCAAATTGACATAGAGAAGGTACCAGAGCGGCAACACCAGTAGTGTCCAGTAAATATGTCTGTTCTGCTTCATACAATTTCTTCCCGTTTATTTAATGACATACAAAATGAGCAGATAGTAAATCCCCACCGCAATAAAGACGACCGAGACAACTCTCCTAAACCATAACTCGAAGATTTTTATCTTGTCGTAAACAGTCCCCACATTGCTAACCGCGAATGCAAGCAGCCAGGCAAACAGGACAACTGGTAGCCCTGTGGCTATGGCAAAAACTACCGGAAGATAGAGACCTCCGGCGCTCGAAATGGTCATAGGGATGAGCATCGCGAAGTAAAGCACTCCGCTGTAAGGACAAAAAGCAAGGGCAAATACCACTCCCAAAAGAAGCGAACTCCAGACTGTTCCATTCTTGCGTTCACCAATTTTGTCGGTCAGTTTGCGCAAGCCCGGGAATTTCACCGGAATCACCCCAAGCATCACCAGTCCGATAACGATCAGCAGCGGACCGAGCACCTTCTCTCCCCACCCCTGAAAAAAGAGCGAAACGTTCATTTTACTGGCTCCAAAGTAGATGATTAGCGCCAGACCGACATAACTGATTGCCCGTCCGAGAGTGTAGACCAAGCCATTGTAAAACACCCTCCAGCGGTCGGAAAGATCGCGGCTGATAAATCCGATGGCCGTGATGTTGGTCGCCAGCGGACAAGGACTGATGGCGGTCATCAACCCCAATACAAACGCCGTCAGGAAGGCGTACTGAGAGTTATCGAGAATACTTTGGAGAAATTCCATAGTGCATTAACGAATAAGCGGATCGATGATTTTTTTCAGTTCTGTCTTTAGTTTGGCCGGATTGGAGCGGGCATATAGAAAACCCTGATCGGTCAAATCGAAGCGCTTGTTACCACTGA